>CAZZZX010000543.1:0-2581 GCA_964658585.1 uncultured Novosphingobium sp. | reverse complement strand
CGTGCTGCTCGGCGTCCAGGGCCCCGAGCCGGGGAGCCTGGCGGGGGCGAAGCCGGGCGCGTGGCTGGTCGCGATGCTCGATCCGCTGCGCCGGCGCGAGCGGATCGCGGGGTACGCCGCGCTCGGTCTCGAGGCGCTGGCGCTCGAATTCCTGCCGCGGATCACGCGCGCGCAGTCGATGGACGTGCTGTCGTCGCAATCCAATCTGGCGGGCTACAAGGCGGTGCTCGACGCCGCGGCCGAATATGGCCGTGTCCTGCCGATGATGATGACCGCGGCGGGCACGGTGGCGGCGGCGCGCGTGTTCGTGATGGGGGCGGGTGTCGCCGGGCTGCAGGCGATCGCGACCGCGCGCCGGCTGGGCGCGCAGGTCTCCGCCACCGACGTGCGCGCCGAGACCCGCGAGCAGATCCAGTCGCTCGGCGCCAAGCCGATCTTCGTCGAGACGATGGCGGCGGCGGACGGCACGCAGACCGGCGGCTATGCGACCGAGATGTCCGAGGCGTACCGCGCCGCGCAGGCCGAACTCGTCGCGTCGCACATCGCGCGGCAGGACATCGTCGTCACCACCGCGCTGATCCCCGGGCGCAGGGCGCCGCGTCTCGTCAGCGATGCGCAGGTCGCGGCGATGCGGCCGGGCTCGGTGATCGTCGATCTCGCGGTCGAGAGCGGCGGCAATGTCGAGGGATCGGTGGCGGGCGAGATCGTCGAGCGTCACGGCGTGCGCATCGTCGGGCATCGCAACGTGCCGTCGCGGCTGGCGGCGGACGCGTCGGCGCTGTTCGCGCGCACCATCCATAATTTCCTGTCCGCATTCTGGGACAAGGGCAGCGGCCGGCCGGTGCTGCCCGACGGCGACGAGATCGGCGATGCGATCCGGCTGACGCGCGGCGGCGCGATCGTCCACGCCCGCCTGGAGGGAGACGCGGCATGACCGGCACGGGGCTCGATCCGGACTATCTGTTCGTCTTCATGCTGGCCGCCTTTCTGGGCTTCCAGCTCATCAAGAAGGTGTCGCCGCTGCTGCATTCGCCGTTGATGAGCCTCACCAACGCGATCGCCGCGGTGGTGATCGTCGGCGCGATCGCGCTCACCGGCGATCCGACCTCGACGCCGCTCGGCAAGACGCTGGGCTTCGTCGCGGTGCTGGCGGCGACGATCAACCTCGTCTCGGGCTTCCTCATCACCGACCGGATGCTCAAGATGTTCAAGCGGCGGGACGGCTGACGATGGCGATGCTCATCGACCTGTCGCTCATCGCGACCGCGGGGTTGTTCGTGCTCGCGCTGATGTGGATGAACCATCCCTCGACCGCGCGCCGCGGCGTGCGCGCAGGCGAGATCGGCATGGCGATCGCGGTGGTCGGCGCGCTCGCGCATCACGGCGTCGCCGACTATGGGCTGATCGCGCTCGCTATGGCGCTGGGAGCCGCGATCGGCGCGCCGATGGCGTATCTGATGCCGATGACCGCGATCCCGCAGCGCACCGCGATCAGCCATGCGTTCGGCGCGCTCGCGGTCGGCCTGATCGGCACCGCCGAATATTATCGGCACGCGGCGTCCGCCGGGGCGGGCAGCTTCGTGATGGCCGCGCTGATGTTCGAGATCATGCTCGGCTTCCTCACCTGTACCGCCAGCGTGATCGCGTTCGGCAAGCTGCAGGAGATCCTGCCGACGCGGCCGATCATGTTCAGGGGCCAGCGCGCGCTCAACGCGGCGATCGCTGTCGCCGCGGTGGCAGTCGCGGTGATGCTGGTCGCGAACCCGGCGCATACCGCGCTGTTCCCGGTGCTGATCGCGCTCGCGCTCGCGTTCGGGGTGCTGCTCGTCATCCCGATCGGCGGCGCGGACATGCCGACCGTGATCGCGCTGCTCAATTCCTATGCGGGGCTGGCGGCGAGCGCGATGGGCTTCGCGCTCGGCAACACGCTGCTGATCGTCGCAGGCGCGCTGGACGGCGCCTCGGGCTTCATCCTCGCGATCATCATGTGCCGGGCGATGAACCGCTCGTTCGCCAACGTCATGTTCGGCGGCTTCGGCACGCTGGCGACCGCGGTCGCCGCGGGGGCGGAGGAGCGCGTCGTGCGCCGGGCCTCCTACGAGGAGGTCGCGCTCACGCTCGACAATGCCGAGCGCGTCGTCATCATTCCGGGCTACGGCATGGCGGTGGCGCAGGCACAGCACAAGGTCAGCGAACTCTACCAGGCGCTGACCAGACGCCATATCGACGTCAAGTTCGCGATCCATCCCGTCGCCGGGCGGATGCCCGGGCACATGAACGTGCTGCTCGCCGAGGCCAACGTGCCCTACGAACAGCTCGTCGAGCTCGAGGACATCAATCCCGAGATGGGCCATGCCGACGTCGCGCTCATCATCGGCGCCAACGATACCGTCAATCCGTCGGCCCGCGACGATCCCGACAGCGCGATCGCGGGAATGCCGATCATCGAGGCGGACCGCGCCAAGGCCGTGTTCGTCATCAAACGCGGCATGAGCGCGGGCTTCGCCGGCATCGACAACCCGATCTACTACGACCCCAAAACCCAAATGGTCTTCGGAGACGCCAAAGAAGCCACCGCACA
>CAZZZX010000542.1:0-2581 GCA_964658585.1 uncultured Novosphingobium sp. | reverse complement strand
ATGATCCGGGTGCGCTTCATGCGGCGCGCGAGCAGGATCTGGCCGATGCAGTTGTTGATCTTGTGCGCGCCGGTGTGGTTGAGTTCCTCGCGCTTGAAGTAGATCTTCGCGCCTTTGCCAGTGGGCGCGTCGCGGCGCAGCGCCTCGGTCAGCCCCTCGGCATAGTAGAGCGGGCTCGGGCGGCCGACATAATGCGTCATCAGCCCGGCGAGTTCGGCGGCGAAGCCGTCGTCCTGCCTGGCGTCGCGATAGGCGCGCTCGAGTTCGAGGATCAGCGGCATCAGCGTTTCGGCGACGTAGCGTCCGCCGAACGTGCCGAAATGCCCATCGGCGTCGGGCTGCGCCCGCAAGGTGTTGGCGATGCTCATAGGTGGGCGGTCGCTTGGAGGAAGGCGGCGATCTTGTCCACATCCTTGACGCCCGGCGCACTCTCGACACCCGAGGACACGTCGACCAGCCGCGCGCCGGTGACGCCCACCGCATCCGCGACATTCGCCGCATCGAGTCCCCCCGAAAGCGCCCAGGGCAGGGGATGGTCGAAGCCGTCGAGCAGCGTCCAGTCGAAGCGCATCCCCATCCCGCCGGGCAGCATCCCCGCCGGCGTCTTCGCATCGTAGAGGATGCGATCGGCAGCACCCCGATAGGCACGCGCGAGATCGAGATCCGCGCGGGTGCGTACCGCCACCGCCTTCCACACCGCGATGCCGAGCCGCGCCCCGATCGCCGCGACCCGCGCCGCGGGTTCGTCGCCATGAAGCTGCACGCCGGTCAGGCGCGCCGCTGCCACGGCATGGACGAGCAACGCATCGTCGGGATCGACGAACACGCCGATCCGGCCGACCGCATCGGGCGTCGCGAAGCCGCCCGCGCGCTCGGGCTCGACGTCGCGCGGGCTCTTCGGGAAGAACACGAACCCGACATGGCTCGCCCCGCCGTGCACCGCCGCGGCGACGGTCGCGGGCGTCGAGAGCCCGCAGATCTTGGTGAGGACCGGCATGGTAGCGCATATAGGCCCGCGACCCGCGCGAGCCTAGCGCTCGCCGGCACGCCACGGCCACGCGCGCCGCCTTGGCCCCTGGCTTGATGCATGATAAACCGGTGTCAGGCATCGGGAGGGGACAGATGGTCCGCGCAACCTTCGTGCTGTTGGCTTTGCTTGCCTATGCGATCTTCTTCGCGACCTTCCTGTATCTGATCGGTTTCGTCGGCGGCTTCGCGGTGATGCCGACCAGCGTCGATCGCGGCATCGTCGCGGCGGCGCCGCTCGCCGCCGGCGTCGATATGCTGCTGATCGCCGGCTTCGGTATCCAGCACAGCGTCATGGCGCGGCGCGGATTCAAGGCGGTGTGGACGCGGATCGTCCCCGAAGCGCTCGAGCGCAGCGCCTATGTGCTCGCCGCGAGCCTCGTTCTCATCGTGCTGATGGCGTTCTGGCATCCGATCGATCGCGCCGTCTGGACCCTCGAGGCGCCGATCCTCGTCGGCGCAGCCTGGACGATCTTTGCGGCAGGCTGGGGCATCGTCCTGCTCAGCACGTTCCTGCTGAATCACTTCGAGCTTTTCGGTCTCGCGCAGGTCGCGCGGAACTGGACCGGAAAAGCGGCGGCGGCGCCGCAACTCCGGCGGCCGCTATTCTACAAGCTGGTGCGCCATCCCCTCTATTCTGGGTTCCTGCTGGCGTTCTGGGCGACGCCGCGCATGACCGTGGGACATCTCCTGCTCGCAGCCGGCATGACGGTCTATATCCTGATCGCGATCTCGTTCGAGGAACGCGATCTGATCGCCCTGTTCGGACCGGATTACGAGCGATACCGGCGCGAGGTCGGCAAGGTCATTCCGAACGTCGGCCGGGCGGCCTGACCGGCGTCCGGCCCGCCGCGTGTCCGGCGCTCGAAAAATGCCCTTCCCAAGTTGGAATCGGCGATATAGCTGGACCGTTCGATCATCCATCAGGAGACCGGACATGGCCGCCAGCCCCACCGCCCCGATCTTCCGCGAAACGCCCGTGCCGCGCGACCTCCGCGGCCGCGGAGCGGGACACGTGCGGGGCGTTTCGATCCGGCGGGGGGGGGGGCGATCGGGGGCTGACGGAGCGTCAACTCAGTCAACTTCCGCGCCGTCGACCGACGCGGATGCGGCTCGGCTACAGCGTCGCCTCGATCGCGCGCGCGGCCTCGTCGGGGTTCTCGGCGCCGGTGATCGGGCGGCCGACGACGAGGATCGAGGCGCCGCGGTCACGCGCCTGGCGCGGCGTGACGACTCGCTTCTGGTCGGCGACATGGCCGTTGGACGGGCGGACGCCGGGGACGACGAAGAAGCCGTCGTGCCAGACCTTGTGCGCCGCGGCGACCTCCTCGCCCGAACAGACGATGCCGTCGAGCCCCGCCTCGCGCGCGCTCGCCGCCAGCCGGGCGACCTGCGCGGCGATGCTGTCCTGCACACCCATCGCCGCGAGATCGTCCCCGTCGAGGCTGGTCAGCATCGTCACCGCGACGACCTTGGTGTGGGGTGGCGCGGCGGCCTTGGCGTCCTCCATCATCGCGCGGCCGCCGGCGGCGTGGACGGTGACGATCGCGGGCTC
>CAZZZX010000541.1:0-2584 GCA_964658585.1 uncultured Novosphingobium sp. | reverse complement strand
TCGCGCGCCGGCGCGCGGCATGGATCTGCCAGACGAGCAGGGTCTCGAACCCCTCGAGCGGATAGTCGGCGCCGCTCGGCAGCATCTGGAGCACCGCCTCGCCGGTCGCGGACGGGATCGCGACATGATCGTCGAGCAGCGTCTCGGTCTCGAGATACCAGTCGACCAGGAAGACGCCCGCCAGCGCTGCGACGACCGGCCCGGTCACGCGCACCAGCACTTCACGGTTGACGATGCCGGGCTTGAAGTCCTTGGCGACGATGTTCTGCGACCCGACATAGCCGATCGTGCCGTCGATCACGAACAGCTTGCGATGGTTGCGCATGTCGCGGCGGGTGCGCGCGCGGATCAGGTGAAAGGGCAGCGCCTGGCGGACCGCGACATCGGCCGCGCGCAACGCCTTGAGCGTACCCTTGAGCCAATGATGCGAGCCGACCGGATCGAGCAGCACATGCACCGCGACGCCCCGCCCGCGCGCCCGGCCGAGCGCGGCGACCACGGCCATTCCGGTCGCGTCGTCGGCGAAGATATAGACGAGGATGCGCACGCTGGTCCGCGCGGCATCGATATCGGCGATCAGCCGCGCGATACCCTCGTCATAATCCTCGACCGGCTCGATCGCGTTGCCGCCGACCGCAGGAAAGCTGCCCAGCGTCGCGGCGAGCGCGGGCACGCCGGCGTCGTCGATCGGCGGCGGCGGCGCGGCGGCGGCGAGACGCCGCGCGAGATCGGCGATCATCGGCGCCTGCCGGCGGAAACGCTCGGCACGCCATGCCGGGAAGCGGGGGCGGCCGATCAGCCAGAACAGCAACAGGCCGGGGATCGGCAGGAACAGGATCGCGAGCAGCCAGGCGCGTGCCGCCGCCGGATTGCGGCGCAGCGGCACGACGGCCAGCGCGCCGATCCGGATCGTCCATTCGGCGATCGCATACACGGTGCCCGGCTGATGCAGGAGATCGCTCATCGCCCCTGCCTTACGGTTCAAACCCGATCCGGCCAATGGCGCGCGGTGGGCCCGGCAGGACTTGAACCCGCAACCTAGCCGTTATGAGCGGCCAGCTCTAACCAATTGAGCTACAGGCCCCCGGCGCCAGGCGCGCGATAGGCAGACGGAGCGGCGCTGGCAAGCCTGAGCCCGACATCGCGCGCCCGCCACGCCGCGGCGATCAGCCCCTCGCCGCCGATCGGCGCATACCCCTCGCGCGCCAGCAGATCGAGCACGCCGTCCCACCACGCGTAGAACCGCGCGAGATCGGCGGCATCGCGGACATAGGGCGTATGACCGGGCTCGACCGAGGGCGAGTGGAACGAGATCGAGATCAGCCGCGTGTCGTCCTCGACCAAGGTGCGGATCGCACGCAGCGCGTCGGCGAGCGGCGTCCCTTCGGGCGTCAGCGCGACGCGCTCGATCAGCCCGCCGCGCGCGAGCAGTCCGCGCAGCCGGGGCACCCGCCCGGCCATCGTATAGGCGCGCGGCCCCAGCCGCCGCGCCGCGCCGGTCAGCACGCTGGTGAGCGGCAGTTCGAGCAGCAGCCGTGCCGGCCCCGCCCAGCAGGGTTCGGCGGCGCGATGCGAGAAATCGGGGCCGCCCTCGTGCGAATAGTCGAACAGCGCGCGCACCGAGACGTCGAGCCGGTAGCCAGCCTCCTCGAGCAGCCGCGCGGTGTTGCGGCCGATGCCGTAGCGCCCGGCGCGATAGGTCAGCGGGCGGCGGCCGAAGCCATGGGTGATCGCGTCGGTCAGCGCGGCGAGCTTGGCGCGCTCGATCGCCGGAGGCAGGTTGCCGACGAAGCTGTTGGCGACGGTCAGCGCCTCGTCATAGGGCGGATTGACCCAGGGATGGAGCTGCGCGCCGATCTCGCACTCGCCCGCCTCCATCAGCGGGCGCAGGATGTCGACCGCGGCGGGATCGACCGCGACCGGATGATCGATCAGATAGACCGGGCGGATGCCGAAGCCGCTGAGCCGGCGATGCGCCTCGGGCAATGCGGCGATCGCACTGGTCGCGGTGGCGTCGCGGCGGCGCGGCTGGGTCCAGTCGAACTCCTCCTCGGTGTCGACGAAGACGAGGAAGCGGCGGCCGAGATCGGCGGGCAGTCGGACGCGATCGCCGCTCGCGGGCGGATGGTCGATCCGACCGCGCTCGTCTGGATGCACCGGTCGCTCCTCCTCGCCGCGATCGTCAGACCGCGCCGACGCCCGCGCTCTGTTCCCCGACCGGCAGGCGCAGCGTGAACCAGTCCGCATCGACAAGCAACTGGCCGCCCATCGCGCCGGCGAGCCGGCGGACGAGATGCAGCGAGAAGCCGAGGCCGAGCAGCGGCGCGTCGGGCCAGTCGCCGTCGGGGCCGTAGCCGGGATCGAACAGCGCCGCCTCGCCCGCGTCGGCGAGCCGCGCCGGTCGCGTGATGCGGACCGCGAGCGCGGCGGGAAGGACGGGCTCGACGATCATCTCCACGGTCTCGCCGGGGACGGCGAGGCCGCTCGCCGCGGCGAGCAGACGGGTCGCCATGCGGCGGATCACCGCGGCGTCGCCGATCGCGGCGGGGAGGTCGGCGGCGCTCGTGCAGGTCAGCGCGACGCC
>CAZZZX010000540.1:0-2591 GCA_964658585.1 uncultured Novosphingobium sp. | reverse complement strand
GCCCGCCCTGCCCATGACCGCCACCGCCAAGATCGACCGCAACGCGCTCCCCGAACCTGCGCGCCCCGGCGCGACGTTCGATGCCGAGCCGCCTCGTGGCGAGCACGAGCGGCGGCTGGCGGCGATCTGGCGCGACATCCTCGGCGTCGAGCGGATCTCGCGACACGACAGCTTCTTCGATCTCGGCGGTCATTCGCTGCTCGTCGCGCGGCTGCTCCGCCGCATCGAGCGCGACTTCGCGACGCGGATCGAGATGACCGCCCTCTTCCGCGCGCATCGGCTCGGCGAGATGGCGGCGATGCTCGCCTCGGGCGACACGCACGATCATAACGGCTTCGTGCCGGTCCAGCCGGAGGGCGATCGGCCGCCGCTGCTCTGGCTCGGCGCGGGACCGGGCTTCGTCGCATTGGGGCGGGCGACCGGCAGCGACCAGCCGATGCTCGGCGTACCGGTCGACCCGATCCTCGCACGCACCGCGATGCCTTACCGCTTCGAGAGCGTCGCGGGCGAAGTCGTCGCCGCGATCCGTGCGGCGCGTCCCACCGGCCCCTATTATATCGGCGGATGGTGTACCAACGGCATCCTCGCCTACGAGGTCGCGCGCCGGCTGCGCGCCGATGGTGGCGAGGTTCCGCTGCTCGTCCTGTTCGAGACGATCAATCCGGTCGAGTTCCAGCGGATCGGCTGGCTGAACCTGCGCGTCGCCAAGCTGCTCTTCCATGTCCGCCAGCTGTTCAGGGAACCGCGCGGCAAGCGCCTGCGCTATGCCGCGGCGCGGCTGGACGGCGTGCTGGAGGCGATGCGGCTGTCGCGGGCGCGCATCGCCGATGGAACGCACGGTGCCCTGCGCCTCGCGCTGGACACCGCCGCCTATGGCTATGCGCCGCCGCGCTATGCGGGTCCGGTCGCGCTGTTCCAGGCGCGCGAACGCGTCGCGCTGCTGGACGGCATCGCCGGCTGGGCGCGGGTGATCGATGGGCCGTTCGAGACATACGACATCGACGGCGGTCACGGTTCGATGCTCGGGCCGCCCTATGTCGCCACGTTCGGCGCGATGCTCCGCGCCGCGCTGCTGCGCGCGCAGGAGGCGGACGCGGCACGCGGATGATCGCGGTGCGGACTGCGCGGCTCGATGCCGATACGACGCGGATCGCGTCGTGGCACGCCCTGCTCGACGAGGACGAACGCGCGCGGGCGGCGCGCTTGCGCCGGGCGATCGACCGGGATCGTTTCATAGCCCGGCGCGCGCTGCTGCGGATCCTGCTGGCGCGCGAGCTCGGCCGGCGACCCGAAGAGATCACCTATGCGATCGGCAATCATGGCAAGCCGATGGTCGCGACGACGACCGATCTGCGCTTCAGCACGTCTCATTCGCACGGACTGTGGCTGTGTGCGGTGGCCCGCGGCATCGAGGTCGGCTGCGATGTCGAGCGGATCGATCCCGCGCTCGCCGATCCCGCCGTGGCCGAACGGCTGTTCGCCCCCGGGGAACGCCTCCGGCTGTCGGCGCTGGCACCCGCCGACCATGCGCAGGGCTTCTTCGCGTGCTGGACGCGCAAGGAGGCGTTCGTGAAGGCGCTCGGCCTCGGCCTGTCCTACCCGCTCGACGCGTTCGAGGTGACGTGCGGACCGGACGTGCCGGCGCGGCTGGTCTCGGGCGGTGACGGCTGGGCGCTGCACGCCTTCGCGCCCGAGCCGGGCTATTGCGCGGCGGTGGCGGCGCCCGCGACGGCGCTCATCGCGGACCCGATCGTCCTGTAGAAAACGCGCGCGCGTTGCCGCCCGACGTCAATAGACCACCACCGAACGGATGCTCTCGCCCGCGTGCATCAGGTCGAAGCCCCTGTTGATGTCGTCGAGCGTCAGCACATGGGTTATCATCGGGTCGATCTCGATCTTGCCGTTCATGTACCAGTCGACGATCTTGGGCACGTCGGTGCGCCCCCGCGCGCCGCCGAACGCGGTGCCGCGCCAGTTGCGCCCCGTGACCAGCTGGAACGGGCGCGTGGCGATCTCCTTGCCGGCTTCCGCGACGCCGATGACGATCGAGGTGCCCCAGCCGCGATGGCACGCCTCCAGCGCCTGGCGCATCACGGTCGTGTTGCCCGTGCAGTCGAACGTGTAGTCCGCGCCGCCATCGGTCAGCGCGACGAGGTGCGCCACGAGATCGCCGTCGATCGTCTTCGGATTGACGAAATGGGTCATGCCGAACCTGCGGCCCCATTCCTCGCGATCCGGATTGATGTCGACGCCGACGATCATACCCGCACCCGCCAGTCGTGCGCCCTGCAGCACGTTGAGGCCGATACCGCCGAGCCCGAAGACGATCACATTGTCGCCCGGTGCCACCTTGGCGGTGTTGACCACCGCACCGACGCCGGTCGTCACGCCGCAGCCGATATAGCAGCTTGTCTTGAACGGCGCGTCGTCGCGGATCCTGGCGACCGCGATCTCGGGCAGCACGGTGAAGTTGGAGAAGGTCGAGCAGCCCATATAATGGAAGATCGGCTGCCCCTTGTGGCTGAACCGCGTCGTCCCGTCGGGCATCAGCCCCTTGCCCTGCGTCGCGCGGATCGCGGTGCACAGGTTGG
>CAZZZX010000539.1:0-2592 GCA_964658585.1 uncultured Novosphingobium sp. | reverse complement strand
ATCTCGCGCTCCTTCGGCGGCGCGAAGATCGGCATCGTCGGGCTCGGCAGCATCGGCGAGGCGGTCGCGACGCGCGCGGAGGCGATGCGGATGCAGGTCGCGTGGTGGGGGCCGAACCCCAAGCCGAACGCCGCACGGGCGCGCATCGACAGCCTCGTCGCGCTGGCCGGGCAGAGCGACATCCTCGTCGTCGCGGCGCGCGCGCATGCCGGCAATGTCGGGCTGATCTCCGCCGAGGTGATCGATGCGCTCGGCCCGCAGGGGCTGCTTGTCAACGTCGCGCGCGGCCAATTGGTGGACGAGGACGCGCTGATCGCGGCGCTGAAGGACGGCCGCCTCGGCGGCGCCGCGCTCGACGTCTACGAGACCGAGCCGACCCCGGCCGAGCGCTGGGTGGACGTGCCCAATACGGTGCTCACGCCGCACACCGCGGGTGCCACAGATCAGGCGGTGCAGAAGATGGCGGGGATGTTGGCCGCGAACCTGGCGGCGTTCTTCGCGGGGCAGGTGTTGCCTAATCCGGCGGGGTAAGGGACGGCGGCTATCGCCCCAATCTAGGTCGATCATGACGGAAGGCGTTGATCCCGAAAGCCGACACGCGCACGGTGCCAACCATCCGAAGGAGAGATGCGATGCAAGTTCCAGAGGGCTTCGCCGTTGTGACGCCGTACATATTCGTCTCCGAGGGCGAAAAGTATGTTCGCTTCCTCGAAGCCGCGTTCGGCGCAAGTGAGACAGGCAGAAGCGTATCCCCTGACGGGCGCATCGCGAATTGCCAAATGAAGTTCGACACCGCGACGATCATGGTGAGCGAAGCGTCGGACGAGTTTCCTGCTAGTGGTGGTCGCCTGACGGTTGAGTCCGATTAGGGATTCCCAGTGGGCGGTGGTCGTGCGATTCAGCGGGGATGCGTAGTGGTATAGTCATCGATCTTGCTTCCTTGGACCGGGAGCGTCTCGAGCGGATCTGCAAAGATCGCAATGCGCCCCAAAAGCACGTCTGGCGGGCTGAGATTGTGCTTCTGAGCGCCGACGGGATCGGCACCAGCGAGATCATGCGTCGGACGAACACGTCGAAGACATGCGTGTGGCGCTGGCAGGAGCGGTTCATGCAGGAAGGGGTGGAAGGTCTGCTGCGCGACAAGACCCGGCCGTCGCGTATCCCTGCGCTGAGCCCTGAGATTGTCGCATTGGTAGTCACGCGGACGCATGAGGTGCCGCCCGGCGAGACGACCCACTGGACGGCCTCGCTGATGGCCAGCGAAGTGGGGATCAGCGCCAGTTCGGTTCATCGGATCTGGCGCGCCCATGGCCTTCAGCCCCACCGCGTTCGGCAGTTCAAACTTTCCAACGATCCTGCGTTCGTCGACAAGCTTCGCGACGTCGTCGGTCTATACGTCGCGCCGCCCGCCCACGCGATTGTTCTGTCGTTTGACGAGAAGAGCCAGATTCAAGCGCTCGACCGATCCCAGCCCGGCCTGCCGCTCAAGAAGGGGCGAGCCGGAACGATGACCCATGACTACAAGCGCAACGGCACCACTACGCTCTTTGCGGCGCTCAACGTGCTCGACGGCACCGTGATCGGCCGCAACATGCAGCGCCATCGCCACCAGGAATTCATCCGCTTTCTCAATCTGATCGAAGCCCGCACCCCAGCCGGCAAAGCAATCCATGTGATCCTCGACAACTATGCCGCTCACAAGCACCCAAAGGTCCGCGAGTGGCTCGACCGGCACCCGCGCTTTACCTTCCACTTTACACCAACGTCGTGCTCCTGGCTCAATGCCGTCGAGGGCTTCTTCGCAAAACTCACCAACCGACGCCTCAAACGCGGCGTCTTCCATTCCCTCGTCGACCTTCAGGCCGCCATCAACCGCTTCCTGACCGAGCACAACGAAAGGCCGAAGCCCTTCGTTTGGACCGCAGATCCAGACAAAATCATCGCCGCCGTCAGGCGCGGGCACCAAGTGTTAGATTCGATCCACTAGGTCACCTATGGCGATGGCGTATCTCTGCCATCGAACCCTAGCGGCAAAACCACGCTGCAGATCGCTTGGATCGCTCTTCGCGGTCCGCTCCGATGCGAAGCACCTCCCTTTGCAGGATACCGCAGATGCCAACGACTATAACCAGGTTGTACGACGATTATTTCGATGCACGCGCGGTGGTCGCAGAACTCGAAGCCCTCGGTGTGCCACAAGAAGATGTAAGCATTATCGTCAACAATTCCGATCGCGCCCATGTCCTGCCGGTCATGAGTGTCGACGATGCCGAGGCCGGTGTTGTCGTTGGCGCGGGCATAGGGGCTTTGTTTGGTGGGGTTACCGGTATTCTTGCCGCGCTGAGTGTGGTTACGATACCGGGTCTCGGTTCGATCGTTGCGGCTGGTTGGCTCACGTCCATTCTTTTCGGCACGGCGGCAGGGGCAACGACCGGGAGTGTCGCTGGCGGCTTGGTTGGCGGGCTTCAAAAGGTCGGCATCAACGACAATGACGCGCAGGTCTATCTAGAAGGCGTCCGAAGGGGCGGCTCGATGGTCAGCGCCCGGATAACCGGCAAGCTTCTGGCTTCTGCGCAAGGGGTTTTTTCTCAC
>CAZZZX010000538.1:0-2603 GCA_964658585.1 uncultured Novosphingobium sp. | reverse complement strand
CCTCGCCGCGCGGATTGTCGTCGGTGACGATCGCCACATCCGCCAGCTCGGCGGCGATCGCGCCCATCTCGGGACGCTTGCCGGCATCGCGGTCGCCGCCCGCGCCGAACACCAGGATCAGCCGCTCGGCATGGGGGCGCAGCGCCTCGCAGGCGGCACGCAGGCCATCGGGGGTATGCGCGTAATCGACATATACCGGCGCGCCGCCCGCGGTGATGACCGCGCGCTCGAGCCGCCCGCGCACCGGCTGGAGCCGCGCCATCCAACCGAGCACGTCGCCGGTCGCGCATCCCGTCGCGATGGCGAGCCCGGCGGAAACCAGCGCATTGGCGGCCTGATAGGCACCGATCAGCGGCAGCCTGACGTTGTGCCGCCTGCCGTCCGCTTCGATGGTCAGCGTCTGGCCGAGCTGGTTGGGCACCCGATCGACCAGCTTGAGCGTCTCGCCCTGCGTTCCGACGGTAAGCAGCCGCACGCCGCGCTCGCGCACCAGTTCGATCACGCGGGCGGAGGCAGGATCGTCCGCCCACACCACCGCGGCGCCATCGCCGTCGACGACCTCGCTGAAGAGGCGCAGCTTGGCTTCGAGATACGCCTCCATCGTGCCGTGATAGTCGAGATGATCGCGGCTCAGATTGGTGAAGGCGGCCGCCGCGACGGGCAGCCCTTCGGTGCGGAACTGGGCGAGGCCGTGGCTCGACGCCTCGAACGCGGCATGGCCGACGCCCTCGCGGCGCAGGCCGTGCATGTTCGAGAGGAAGGTGACGATGTCGGGCGTGGTCAGCCCGGTCGAGACCGCGCTCGCCTTGCCCTCGCCATCGGTGGTGGTGACGCCGAGCGTGCCGATCGAGGCGGCGGCGTGTCCTGCCATCCGCCAGAACTGCCGGGTCAGTTCGACGCAAGAGGTCTTGCCGTTGGTTCCGGTGACCGCGACCACGGTTTCCGGGAACGGCGCGAAGAAGCGTGCCGCGATCCGCGCGAAGGCGCGCCGCGGCTCGGCATCGGCGATGTGCGCGACGTGTCGCGGCACCGTCGCCTCGGGCCGCGCGACGATCGCGACGGCACCCGCCGCGACCGCGGCGTCGATGAAATCCTCGCCGTTGCGCGCGAGACCGCGGAAGGCGCCGAACACCGTACCCGGCGCGACCTTGCGATGATCGATCGCGCAACCGGTCACGCGCGCCTCGCGGTCGCCGCCGGCCGCATCGAAACCCTGGATGAGCGTCGCCAGCCGCATCTCAATCGCGATCGTTGCGTGCGGCAGCGGCGCCGGTCGCCGCCATCGCCTTGGCGCGGTCGGCGGGCGACATCCAGATCAGCGGCAAGAGGTCGCTTTCGTCGACATCGTGATGCTCGTCGGGGATGACGCCGAGCTGCGGCCCGATCCGGGCCAGCATCCGCCCGATCGCGGGGCCGACTACCCAGCCCGCGGTGGTGAAGCCATAGGTGTCCGCGGTCGCGTGCGGGCCGTCCAGCGTCATCATCACCAGATAGCGCGGATCGTCCATCGGGAAGACGCCCGCGAAGGTCGAGACGTTGAGCTTCTTGGCATAGCCGCCATTCTCGGCCTTGGCGGCGGTGCCGGTCTTGCCGCCAAGCCGGAAGCCCGGCACGTCGGCTTTCTTGCCGGTGCCGCCCGCCGCGGGCAGCACGACGAGCCGCATCAGCTGGCGGATGCGCGCGCTGGTGACCTCCGAGATCACGCGCTCGCCCGCGGGCACCGGATTGCCCGGCCCGCGCTTGAGCAGCGTCGCCGGACGATAGGTGCCGCCATTGACCAGCGCGCAATAGGCCAGCGCGAGGTTGAGCGGCGTCACCGCGATGCCGTGGCCATAGGCGACGGTCATCACCGTGGTCCGCCCCCAATAGCCCGGCCAGATCGGGCGCGCCTTGGCGGTCAGCTCGATCTCGGGCGCGCGATCGAAGTGGAGCTTGTGGAACATCGCCTTCTCGCGCGTCTCGCCGAGTTCGTCGGCGATCCTGGCGGTGACGATGTTGGACGATTTGACGATCATCTCGGGGATGTCGAGCCAGCGTCCGGCGGGCTCATCGTCATGGATGGTGAATTTGCCGACGTGCAGCGGCGCGGTGGCGTCGTACTTCTTCGCCATGTTGCTGACGACGCCGCTCTCCAGCGCGTTCGCCATGGTAATCATCTTGAAGGTCGAGCCGAGCTCGTAGACCGATTGGGTGGTGTTGTTGATGAGGTTGCCGATCGGCGTCGCGCCGGGCTGGTTGGGGTTGAAACTCGGCAGCGAGGTCATCGCGATCACCTCGCCGGTGCGCACGTCCATCACCAGGCCGCTCGCCGCCGCCGCGGTGAACTTGTCCTTGGCAGCACCGAGTTCCTGCTCGAGCGCGGCCTGGACGCGGCTGTCGATCGACAGCGCGACCGGCGTGCCGCGCGTGCCCGGATCGAGCAGGCGGCGATCGAGCACCTTCTCCATGCCGAACACGCCGCGACCGTCGATATCGGTCCAGCCGAGCACCTGCGCGGCGAGTCCGGTCTGCGGGTAGAGCCGCTCGGGTTCCTGGGTAAGCTGGATCGCGGGCTCGCCGATCTGGTTGACCGCCGCGACCGCCTCGGGGGTGGCGCGGCGGCG
>CAZZZX010000537.1:0-2607 GCA_964658585.1 uncultured Novosphingobium sp. | reverse complement strand
GACCAGCGCGAACGAGAAGCCCATGTCGATACCCGTCGCGCCGCCGCGCACGCGTACCCACGCCGCCGCCTCGTCGACCGTCAGCCGGAGCGCGACGAGCAGCGCATAGCCCGCCGATACCGCGCTGCCGAACATCAGCGCGGCGAAACCGGCGCGGGTTTCGCGCGCGCCATGCTCGCCGGTCGCGCTGCCGACCTTGAGCACCTCGGCCGCGGCATGGCCCTCGGGGAAGGGGAGGTCGGATCCCGTGACCAGCGCGCGGCGAAGCGGTATCGAGAACATCACGCCGAGCACCCCGCCGGTCGCGCACAGCAACGCCGAGGTCCAGAACGGGAAGCCCGTCCACCAGCCGATCATCACCAGACCCGGCAGGATGAAGATGATCGAGGCGAGCGCGCCCGCCGCCGACGCGACGGTCTGGACGATGTTGTTCTCGAGCACGCCCGATCCCGGGACCAGACGCAGCACCGCCATCGAGATCACCGCGGCGGGGATCGAGGTGGCGAAGGTCAGCCCGACGCGCAGGCCGAGAAACACGTTGGCGGCGGTGAACAGCGCGGTCAGCGCCGCCCCCAGCACGAGCCCGCGCAGCGTCAGTTCGCGTTCGCCCGTATCCGCCATGTCACCCCGCAAGATCCCGCGGCCCCATTCAGGGCGAAGCGGGGCAGGGCGCAAGGATTAGTTGAGTGGCGATCCGGCGCGAGCGATGGCGATATCCGTCCGGGTCGAGCGACGTCGAAGCGCCCGCACCGCGCAGGGCGTCGATCCCGTGGGGCGCCAGTCGAACCGGTCTTCGACGCAAGATCGCGACATGGGCCGGCAAAGCCCCGCACCGATCCTGTCGCGAGCCGCGCTGTCTGCGGCGAGCGGAGGGATCCGAGGAACCGTCACGACAATGAGGACGATGACCGTGGGCTCGCCTTCGATCTCGAAACGCTCGGGCGCCGGCTGATCGAGCGGCGACGCGTGCTGGCCGGGCTCGCGGCAGCGGCACCGCGCTCGGGCTGGCGAGCTGCGGCGGGGCTCGTCGACGGCCTGCTGTTCGGGGCGCTGCCCGCACATCTATTTCGAGGTCTTCGTGAGCCTCGCGACCGCGACCAGCGGGACTGCGTCGCTGCTCACCTCGCCGCTCGCAATGCCCGGCGCGTTCTGTACGGCGGTATAGAATGGGTCGCGCCTCTATTCGGCGCGCATCGCCAATGTGTTCGGCGACAAGACGTCGGCGCAGATCGGCCAGCAGACCCCGACGATGACCGCCAGCGTCGCGGCCGGCCATGTCGCGGCCAACACGATCGGGGTGTCGATCGGAGCGGCGGCTTTCCGCGGCCGGTCAGCCACAGGCGCGTGCGCGGGCGAGCAGAAAGGCGGCTTCGCGCGCGTTGCGGGTCAGCGCGGCGGCGGCCTCGAACGCGATGCGCGCCTCGGCCAGCCGACCGGCCCGGAACAGGCAGTCGCCCCGCGCGGCGGGCAATGGCGCGTAGGCCCGAAGGGCGGCGGGGTCGGCGATCTCGTCGATCAATCGCAGACCCGCCTCGGGCCCGAAGGCCATGCCGTGGGCGATCGCGCGACCGAGTTCGACCACCGGAGACGCCATCACCGTGCGCAACCGGTCGTAGAGCGATGCGATACGAGGCCAGTCGGTGTCCGCTGCGCTGCCTGCGCGGGCATGGCAGGCGGCGAGCGCGGCCTGCAGCGCATAGGGGCCCGGGGAGTCGCGCCCGAGCGCATCGGCGCGGGCGAGCGCGTCGAGGCCGCGGCGGATCAGCAGATGGTCCCAGCGGGCGCGGTCCTGCTCGGTCAGCGGCACCAGCGCGCCGTCCGGATCGGTGCGTGCCGCCAGCCGCGATGCCTGGATATCCATCAGCGCCACCAGGCCGAACACCTCGCCGGTCTCGGGCGCATCGCCGGGCATCAGCGCCGCCACGACGCGACCCAGGCGCCCGGCCTCCTGGCACAGGCCCGGCCGGATCAGGTCTTCGCCCGCGGTGGCGGCATAGCCCTCGTTGAAGATGAGATAGATGATCTCGAGCACCGAGGAGAGCCGCGCCGTACGCTCGGCGCCACGCGGCACCTCGAAACGCAATCCGGCCTTCGCGATCGCCTTCTTCGCGCGGACGATACGCTGCGCGATCGTCGTTTCGCTCGACAGGAAGGCGCGGGCGATCTCGTCGGTCGTCAGGCCGCCGACCACGCGCAGCGTCAGCGCCACGCGCGCCTCGCGCGTCAGCATCGGGTGGCAGGCCGCGAAGATCAGGCCGAGCAGCTCGTCGCCGAGATCGTCGTCGATCGCGGCTTCGATCGCGTGTGTGCCGCTATCGCCGAAATCCGGGGCGTGCGGCTCGGTCGATTCGCGCGCGATCTCCTCGTGCTTGCGGGCGCGCATCCTGTCGCGCCGCAGCGCGTCGATGGCGCGCCGTTTGGCGGTGGTCATCAGCCAGGCGCCCGGATTGGCGGGAACGCCGGTCCTCGGCCATTCGGCAAGCGCGACGACCAGCGCGTCCTGCGCCAGCTCCTCGGCGCGATCGATATCGCGCACCAGCCGGGCCAGGCCCGCGATCAGCCTGGCCCGCTCGATACGGAAGGTCGCCTCGATCGTCCGGTGCGTCT
>CAZZZX010000536.1:0-2617 GCA_964658585.1 uncultured Novosphingobium sp. | reverse complement strand
CCGGTGCTGGAGATCAATCCGCACCATGCACTTGTTGAAAAACTGGGCGCGGTTGGCGGTAGTGACCAGGACCTCCGCGCGGACGCCGCACATCTTCTTTTCGACGAGGCCAGGATCGCAGACGGCGAGCTACCTGTCGATCCACGCGCTTTCTCTGCGCGTCTGATGCGCTTGATGGAGCGTGGGATGCGCTGACGAACATGCCACATAGCGTGAGCATCTCCGCGGATCCGTCGCCCTCTTTTCCTGCATCGATCCCAATCAGGGCGGCAACGCTTGGACCAGCGTCCGCCGCCAAGACTGATTCAAGCCGGAGGAGAAGCAGAGTTCAGGGCGTCCCAATGCTTTGAAAAAAGTGCGACCAGTCTTTTAGCGACGCTTGAGGCCGGATTTAAGTTCGTCAATTTTCTTGGATGCCTCGGCCTTGCTGATGCCATCGGCTGGCGCGTCAACACCCGCCTCTTCGCTCAACGTTGTGAGATAGGAAGCCTGGGCGCCGGTCATAGGATCATCGCCAGACACCCAGTCATTCGGGTCCTTCTCGGCATTGGAGCCGGGATGCTTCTCGAGTTTGGGATTATGCATGGGATGTGCCACAGACGTTCCTTTGTTCCTGTTTCGTTCTCTCCTAAACGGTCGGAATGCTAGAGCGTTCCGATAGCGCCCTCAGAATGTGAAGCGACGGCAGATCTTGGGTTTGCCCGTCAGTCCTGCGTACCGCAATCATTGACGCATGCTCGCCTGGCTAAATTCTATCGACCGCACCCGCTGTCTGGTTTTTGCACGGTGATAGGTATCGATATCTTGATCGCGGCATCGAGAGGACAAGCCGGAAGCTCGTGCGTTCAGGCTGCCTTCTTGCGGTCGATCCACGCAAAGCCGGGTTGTGTAACGCGAGGTCTGGAAATTCGATCGGGTCGTGATCGGTAAGCTGGTGCCGGGGCATGCCCCGGCACCAGCTGCCCATCTTCTGCATTCCATGGAGTTGCGACACACCCGTGGAGAGAGCGAATGGACAGCAGGCATGATAAGGCGATCGAGGCGGTTCTGGAACAGCTGATCGAACACGGCCCCGAGGGCATCGCGACCGTGTTCGCACGCACCTTCGAGATGGCGATGCTGATCGAGCGCGAGCGCTTCCTCGGTGCAGGGCACTATGAACGCACGGCCGACCGAAGGGGCTATGCCAACGGCTACAAGTCCAAGCGGATCGATACCCCGGCGGGCACAGTGGACGTGGCGGTTCCCAAGACCGCCGGCCACGGTGCCGAGCCGTTCTTCCCTCAATCGCTGGAGCGTGGCTGCCGCTCGGTGCGCGCTGTCATGCTGGCGGTGGCCGAGATGTACGTGAAGGGCGTCTCCACTCGCCAGGCCGAGGCGGTGCTGCGCGAGTTCGGGATCGAAGGTCTTTCCTCCTCGCAGGTCAGTCGCGCCGCAACCCTGCTCGACGACGAACTGGAAGCCTGGCGCACTCGTCCGCTCGGCGAGATCCGCTACCTGATCCTTGACGCCCGGTACGAGAAGATGCGCGCAGGCGGCGTCGTTCGCGACGCAGCCGTCCTCTCTGCGATCGGCATCGGCCCCGACGAGCGGCGCCGGGTGCTCGGCGTCAGCGTCGCGCTGTCGGAAGCCGAGGTCCACTGGCGGGCCTTCCTCGACGGATTGGTCGCGCGCGGCATGCGCGGCGTTGAATTCATTGTCTCCGACGATCATGCCGGCCTGCGCGCCGCTCGCCGAGCCGTACTCGGCGCCGCCACCTGGCAGCGATGCCAGTTTCACCTGGCCGCCAACGCCATCCATCACGCACCCAATACCGCCATCCGCGGGCGCATCGGGACCGAGCTGCGCGGCGTCTGGAACGCCAATTCGCTTCCAAAAGCGCAAGCCGCGCTCGACGAACTCGTCGCCAACTACCGCGACATCGCGCCTGCCTTGGCCACATGGCTGGAAAACAGCGTTCCCGAGGGGCTCGCCGTCTTCACCCTGCCAGAGCATCACCGTCGGCGCCTGCGAACCTCCAACCCTATCGAGCGCGCCGTGCAGCAGGAACTCAAACGCCGGACCGTCAAGGTCCGCGTCTTCCCTAACGACCAGGCCCTCCTGCGCCTCGTCTCTGCCGTTCTCGTCGAAATCGACGAAACATGGGCCTCTGACAATAAGGGTTACATAAAATGGGAATGCAGGGATGCGTGATCACGCACCCGTCAATTTCCAGACGTCAGCTTGCACAATCGTTGCGGATTGGCTACGCCTTCGCACCGGCGTATGGCGCGACGCCCGTCAAGAAGGGTGCGCCGAGCAAATGCCCGTTGATGATCGATCCGTTTGAAGACCGCATCGTGCAGCGTGCCATCCTCAACGTCCTGCAGGGCGCGACGAAGATCAAGGCGGTGCAGGACGTGCTGACAAAGCCGACGTCGATCGGGGACATACCCGGCCGCGGCCTGGATCATCCGATCCAGCTCATCCAGGCTCGGTTCGATGCAGGAGACGTCTTTTTCGCCGGATCCGACATCTCGGCGTTTTTCACCCGCATCCCGCGTGACTAGGTCGTCGCATTCGTTCGGCCAGCCACCGCCGATGATCCGTTCTCTGATCTTCTGGATCGTGCCCTCAC
>CAZZZX010000535.1:0-2620 GCA_964658585.1 uncultured Novosphingobium sp. | reverse complement strand
CTAACGTGCCGCGCACGCGTCTGGTCGTCCACATCGCCGAGCCGTTCGACTTCGGCAGGCTCAACGGCGGCGAAGCCGATCTGCACGGCTGGACCGCGCAGGCGAGCCCGGCCTATTCGGACTGGGTGATGCATCTCGAGCATCCCGCCAAGATCGGCGAGGAGGAGTTCGACAAGATCCGGATCAGTTCGCGCTACGCCGGCGAGAGCGTCGCCAAGGTGCTGGATGGGTTCGGATTCACCGCGGTCAACATCTGCTGGCCGCGCCACGACGACAATGGTCGCCTCTATTGGCATTTCGGCATGGTCGGCAACGTCCTGCTCGCGCCCGAAGGACGCTGACGTGCAACTCGCTCCCGAATCCGTCGAACACCACATCCTCTCGATCGTCGTCGACAACGAGGCGGGCATCCTCGCGCGGATCGCGGGGCTGTTCACCGCGCGCGGCTACAACATCTCGTCGCTGACCGTCGCCGACATCACCGAGGACCATGCGGTGTCGCGGATCACGATCGTCACCTCGGGGCCGCCCGCGGTGATCGACCAGATCATCGCGCAGCTCGATCGGCTGATCCCGGTGCACCGCGTCACCGATCTCACCGATTTCGGCCCGCACGTCGCGCGCGAGCTCGCGCTGGTCAAGGTGGCGGGCACCGGCGATCATCGCATCGAGGCGCTGCGGCTGGCCGAGGTCTATCGCGCGCGCGTCGTCGATTCGACGATCTCGAGCTTCGTCTTCGAGGTGACGGGCACGCCTGAGAAGGTCGACAAGTTCTGCGAGCTGATGCGCCAGGTCGGCCTGGTCGAGATCGCGCGCACCGGCGTCGCGGCGATGGCGCGGGGCCGCGAGGCCGCGTGATTTCAAGAGATCATTGAAGGGAAGAGACACCAAGATGCGCGTCTATTACGATTCCGATGCCGATGCCGGGCTCATCAAGACCAAGAAGGTCGCGATCGTCGGCTATGGCTCGCAAGGCCACGCCCATGCCCAGAATCTGCGCGACAGCGGCGTCGGCGAGGTCGTGATCGCGCTACGCCAGGGCTCGGCGACCGCCAGGAAGGCGGAGGGCGCTGGCTTCAGGGTGATGACCGCCGCCGAGGCCGCGGCCTGGGCCGACATCATCATGGTGCTCGCGCCCGACGAATTGCAGGCGGGCATCTGGGCCGACGACATCGCGCCAAATATCCGCGACGGCGCGGCGCTGGCGTTCGCGCACGGACTCAACGTGCATTTCGGGCTGATCGAACCCGGCAAGGGCATCGACGTGTTCATGATCGCACCCAAGGGCCCGGGCCACACCGTGCGCTCCGAATATGTCCGCGGCGGCGGCGTGCCGTGCCTGATCGCGATCCATCAGGACGCCAGCGGCAACGCGCACGACGTCGCGCTGAGCTATGCCTCGGCGATCGGCGGCGGCCGGTCGGGCGTGATCGAGACGAGCTTCCGCGAGGAGTGCGAGACCGATCTGTTCGGCGAGCAGGCGGTGCTGTGCGGCGGTCTCACCCATCTGATCCAGGCCGGGTTCGAGACGCTGACCGAGGCGGGCTATGCGCCGGAAATGGCGTATTTCGAGTGTCTCCACGAGGTCAAGCTGATCGTCGACCTGATGTACGAGGGCGGCATCGCCAACATGCGCTACTCGATCTCGAACACCGCCGAATATGGCGACATCACCACCGGCCCGCGGATCATCACGCCCGAGACCAAGGCCGAGATGAAGCGCGTGCTCGCCGACATCCAGGGCGGTCGTTTCGTGTCGAGGTTCGTGCTCGACAATCGTGCCGGCCAGCCCGAGCTCAAGGCGGCGCGCAAGCTCGCCGCCGCGCACCCGATCGAGCAGGTCGGCGCCAAGCTGCGCGCGATGATGCCGTGGATCGGCGCGGGCAAGCTGGTCGACAAGGACAGGAACTGAGCCGCCGCCCGACGACGACCCGTCATGCCGTTTTCGGAACTTCCCTGCTGTGCGGACGGTCGGGGCGCGCTAAGCTCGCGGCATCCATAGGAGCCAAGCCATGCGCCCCCTTCCCCTGCTCGCCCTTCTGCTCGTCGCCGCCCCCGTTCTGGCGCAGTCCGACGATGGTCCGCCGACTCTGCATGGCGATACCACCATGCCGGTCGCCGCGGGCACCTATCGGGTCGAGCCCAATCACACCCAGGTGATCTTCGCGCTCTCGCACATGGGGATATCCCCGTTTTCGGGGACCTTCTCGCAGGCTTCGGGGACGCTGACGATCGATCCCGCGCATCCCGAGACGGCGAGCGTCAGCGTCGTCGTCCCGGTGTCGAGCGTCGCGACGACCAGCCCCAGGCTCAACGCCGAGCTGGTCTCGCCCGACTGGTTCGACGCCGCCCGGTTTCCGACCGCGACCTTCACCTCGACCGCGGTGCATGTGCGGGGCACCGGTGCGGCGATCGAGGGCAATCTCACGCTTCACGGCGTCACCAAGCCGCTGACGATCTACGCGCGGCTGTTCGGCAGCGCGGTCAACACGATGAGCAAGGCGCCGTCGGTCGGGTTCGTCGCGCGCGCCTTCGTCAAGCGCAGCGATTTCGGGATCACCAGGTACGAGCCGCTGGTGGTCTCGGATCAGGTCGAACTCATCATCAACGCCGCGTTCGA
>CAZZZX010000534.1:0-2625 GCA_964658585.1 uncultured Novosphingobium sp. | reverse complement strand
CGACAGTTACGCACGCCGCCTGCCGACCGGCACGGAACCCGACAGCGCGCTGATCGGTCGCTATGGGGTGTGGCAGCGGCCCTTGCCCGCCGGACCGTTTCCAGGCGGCACGGCGTATCCGACCTATGCCGCGATCGACGTCTTCCGCGCCGCGAGGATCGGGATCGACGGCTTCGTGATCGATCTGGTCGGTGTCGGCGACGGCAATCGCAACTGGGAGGCGACCAAGCTGCTGATCGCCGCCGCCGGAGCGAGCGGGACCGGCCTGCGTATCGCGGCGGAGCCCGACATGAACGCGCTCAAGGACGCGACGCTCGCCGACGTCGCCGATGCGCTGAGCTATATCTCCGACCAGCCTGCCGCCCTGCACCTGCCCAACGGACACCTGCTCGTCATACCCTATAATCTCGATCTGCGGCCGCTCCCGTTCTGGGTCGATCTGCGCGCCGAGATGACCCGGCGCGGCAAGCCGATCGACATCATCGCGCAATCGCTGAATCTCAAGGCCGCGCAGACCTATGCGCCGGTCAGCGTCGGCCTGTCGTTCTGGGATGGCCGCGATCCCGACAGCAGCGTCGCGCAGGTCGCCACCGCGCGCGCGGCATCCCAGGCGACCGGACTGCCGATGATGCTGCCGATCGCGCCGCAGGATGTCCGCCCCAAGCCGCGCCAGTTCTGGGAGGCTCGCAACACCGAGGCGTTCCGGGATCAGTGGCAGGCGGCGATCGCGACCAGGGTGCCCGGCGTCCATCTCATCACCTGGAACGACTATACCGAGGGCAGCGCGATCGCGCGGTCGAGCACGACCCAGTTCCTGTTCTACGATCTCACCGCCTATTATGCCGCCTGGTACAAGCAGGGCGTGCCGCCGCCGATCTCCCGAGACGCGCTGCTCTACAGCTTCCGCCGCCAGATCTTCGCGCCCGGCGCCGATGCGAGCGGCGCGGCCTATGGCAAGCGCGGCGCGACGCCGCTCGCCAACGATATCGAGTTGATCGGCTTCCTGCGCAGCCCCGGGCGGCTGTCGATCTCGACCGGGGGGCACACCACCCAGGCGAGCGTCGGCGCCGGACTTCAGTCGCTCCGGGTGCCGGCGGCGCCGGGCACGCCGTGCTTCGCGCTGTCGCGGGGCGGTGCTACGGTGGTGCCGCTCGCCGCTGCCACCGCGATCGAGGCCGATCCCCGCTTCAAGGACGCCACCTATGGCGGCGGATCGAGCCTCCGGCCTTACGTGGCGACGACCGCGCTGCCGCCCGGCGCCACCGCGACGGCACGCGCCGCGACGCCTCCCGGCGCCGCCATGTGCCGCTAGGAGACACCAGGTCCGCCGCGTTGCGGCGTGCGCTTGCCAGCCTCCGCCGCCTATGACATCACCTGCCGGCAGGGGCGACCGGCATCACGGATTTGCGCGGCGGACGGGGCTTGGCATGATGGCATCGACGAGCGTCGCGGCGACGGCGGAGGCCCGCGCCGGTGATCCCGACGCGCCGATTCGTGTTGCGGTGCAGCAGCAGATCCTCGCGCATTATCGCGCCGCGCTGTTCGCCGAGATGGATCGCTCGCGCCGCGTCGCCTACACCTTCTTCGCCAGCGCGCGGGAGTTCGAGGGCATCGTCCCGCTCGACCGCGGCCGGGTCCGGCGGTTCGAGGATACGCCGGTGTTCATCCGCCGCCGGCTCGGGCTCTATTGGCAGGCCGGCGCGGCCCGGCTCGGGCTGCGGCGCGATTTCGATGCGGTCATCTTCCTGGGCAACCCCTATTATCTGGCGGGTTGGATCGGTGCCGCGCTGGCGCGGCTGCGCGGCGTGCCGGTGCTGTTCTGGACGCATGGCTGGCTGCGCGAGGAGCGGGGCGTCGCGGCGCTGGTCCGTACGCGCTTCTACCGGCTCGCCGACCGGCTGCTGATCTACAACGAGCGCGGCAAGGCGCTCGGCGAGAAGGCGGGCTTCGCGCCCGAGCGGATGACGGTGGTCTACAACAGCCTCGATCTCGACGCCGCCGATGCGGTGTTCGAGCGGATCGAGGCGGGTACGCTGGCGACGCTGCGGCCGCACGCGCTGTTCGCCGACCCCGCGCGCCCGCTGCTCATCTGCACCGCGCGGATCACCCGGCTGTGCCGGTTCGATCTGCTGATCGAGGCGGCGGCGCGGCTCGCCGCGGAGGGACTGCGCACCAACCTGCTGCTGGTCGGCGAAGGCCCCGAGCGCGCCGCGCTGGAGGCGCTCGCCAAAGAACGCGGGGTCGACGCGTGCTTCTTCGGCGCCTGCTATGACGACGAGCAGCTCGGCCAGCTGCTCTATCATGCCGATCTCACCGTCTCGCCCGGCAAGATCGGGCTGACCGCGATCCACAGCCTGATGTTCGGCACGCCCGCGATCACCCACGGCAATGTCGACGAGCAGATGCCCGAGGTCGAGACGATCGTCCCCGGCGAGACCGGCGACTTCTTCGCGCAGGGCGACGCCGCCGATCTGGCGCGCGCGATCCGCCGGTGGCTGGGCAGCGGGCGCGACCGTGCGAGTGTGCGCGCGTGCTGCCGTGCGCTCGTCCACGAGAAGTGGAGTCCGCATCGCCAGGCCGCGATCTTCGAGCAGGCGGTGGTCGATCTGGTCGAGGTGCGGCGGC
>CAZZZX010000533.1:0-2647 GCA_964658585.1 uncultured Novosphingobium sp. | reverse complement strand
CAAGACCGGCGAGGACGCCTGCCCGTTCAACGCGCTCTACTGGGATTTCCTGGCGCGGCACGAGAAGCGGCTGCGCGCCAATCACCGGCTCGGTCCGGTCTATCGCAACTGGGACGGGATGGCGGACGATCAGCGCCGTGCCTATCGCGGTTCGGCCCGCGCCTTTCTCGGCACGCTCGTCCCCGCCGCCCCGGGCTGGGCACGGGATTGACCGCGTTCGGGCCAAGATCCTCCGATGACTATGCCTGACGGACAGCGGCGGCCCGCCACCGGCACATGAACCCGGCCCGGCGCAGGAGGTCGAGGGTGCGGGCAGTATCGCAGATGCAGCATCCCCGGACGTGCCGACACCGCGGCCGGAGCGCGCGCCGACCTATCGCGACGTGCTCGAGGCGAACGACGCGATCCAGACGATCGCGACGACACGCGGCCGATCGACGAGGCGACGGCTTTCCTCGACCTGTTCGCGGACCGCGCCGGCGATCTCGTACAGTACGACGAGGCGCTCGACGCGCGTCATTGAAGCGCGACGCGGTCGCGCTGGACGACCGTGCCGCGCGACCTGTCCCCGTCGCGATTGCCATCCGCGCGCGTTCGGGGCATTCCGGCACGGTATGACGATGCGCAGACCCTTCGAGCATGGCCGCGTCGGGCGCGCGGCGATCGCCTGTCTCGGGCTGCTCGGGTGGTCGATGGCCGTGATCGCGCAGGCGCCGGCACCGCCCGCCAGCACGCTCAGCCTGAGCGACGACGAACGCGCCGACCTGCTCGATCACAATAGCGAGCAGGATGTCGACGCCGCCCGCGCCGGCCTGGGCTCGGGCAAGCCGTCACGGCAGATCCATGGCGAGTTCGGCGCGGCGGTCGGATCGCATGGCGGGCGCAGCGTCTATGGCGCCGCCGCCATCCCGCTCGGCGACAATGCCGGCGCGACGGTGTCGTTCGAGAGCAGCCATTATGGCGGGCACCGCTGACACCGTCGACCGCGACAGCGCCGTAACGACCTGCTAGGCTCGTCGGACACGGACGAGGACGCGTCGCGATGCCGGCTCCTGTACGGCCCTTTCCCCGCCTGGCGCTGATCGCCGTGATCCTGGGCATCGTCGTGATCGTCTTCGCCTGGGTCGGCGGCGCGCTGTCGCCCGGCCGGCTCAGCGGCGGCAAGATCGCGACCGCGATGGAGGCGGCGAACGGCAAGGTCTTCCCGGGAGTCCGCCGGGCGCACGCCAAGGGCGCGTGCGTCACCGGCCGTTTCGACGCCAATGGCGCGGGTGTCGCGCTGTCGCGCGCGGCGCTGTTCCCCGCCGGTTCGGTGCCGGTGATCGGCCGCTTCTCGACCGGCGGCGGTGATCCGATGGCGGCGGACGGGCGCGTCGTCTTCCATGCGCTCGGCCTGCGCTTCGCGCTGCCCGACGGCGAGGAATGGCGCATGGCGATCGACCATACGCCGATCTTCATCGTCGCCAACGCGGCCGACTTCGCGGCGCTGATGAAGGTCAGCGTGCCTGATCCCGCGACCGGCAAGCCCGACATGGCGAGGCTCGGGGCGTTCGTCGCGGCGCATCCGGCGACCGCGGCGTTCCTCGACTACATGAAGACCGCGCCGTTGCCGTCGAGCTTCGCCAACGGCACCTATTACAGCATCGATGCCTTCCGCTTCATCGACGGCGCCGGGCACACGCGGTTCGTGCGCTGGCAGTTCGAGCCCGAGGCGCCGTTCGCCGCGCTCGACAAGGCGACGCTCGACAAGCAGCCGCCGGATTTCCTGTTCGACGACCTGATGGTGCGGGTGAAGCAGGCGCCGCTCAAATGGCACATGGTCGTGGTACTCGCCAATCCCGGCGATCGTACCGACGATGCGACCGTGCGCTGGACCGGGCCGCACCGACAGATCGATGTCGGCACGCTGGTCCTCGATCGCGCCGAGACCGAGGCGCAGGGCGATTGCCGCGACTATAATTTCGATCCGGTGATCCTGCCCAAGGGCGTCGCGGCCTCGGACGATCCGCTGCTGGCGACACGGTCCGCGGTCTATTCGGCATCGTTCCGCCGGCGCGCGTACGACGGGCCGCCGCCGGCGAAGGGAGCCGGACAATGAGTGTCGCGCCGAGCCGTTTCGCGCTGCCCGCGCGCATCCTCCACTGGCTGATGGCGGTGCTGATTCTGGCCATGCTGCTGATCGGCGCGGGGATGCTGTCGACGACCACCGCGCGCTATCCCGAACTGCTCGCCTGGCACCGGCCGATCGGGCTGGCGATCCTGGTGCTGGCGCTGATCCGGCTCGTCGTGCGGGCGACGCACCGGCCGCCGCCGCTGCCCGCCGATCTGCCGCCGATCCAGGCCGCCGCCGCCAAGGGCTCGCATTATCTGCTCTACGCGTCGATGATCGCGATGCCGCTGATCGGCTGGGCGATGCAATCGGCAGGGGGCTATCCGATCACGATCTGGAAGGGCGTGACGCTGTTCCCGATCCTGCCGCACGATATCGTCGTCTATGGCCGGCTGCGGCTCGCGCACGGGCTGTTCGCCTATGCCTTCTTCCTGCTCATCCTCGGCCATCTCGGCGCGGCACTGTTCCACGCGCTCGTGCGCCGCGACGGCGTGTTCTCGAGCATGACCGGTGCGCGTTCGGGCCCGTAGCGTCGTG
>CAZZZX010000532.1:0-2654 GCA_964658585.1 uncultured Novosphingobium sp. | reverse complement strand
GTGGTCGACGTGCGCGTGTTCAATCGCCATGGCGTCGACAAGGACGAGCGTGCGCTCGCGATCGAGCGCGAGGAGATCGATCGCCTCGCCAAGGATCGCGAGGACGAGCGCGGCATCCTCAACCGCGCGACCTTCACGCGGCTCCAGCCGATGCTCACGGGGCAGACCGTCGTGTCCGCGCCCAAGGGCATCCGCAAGGGCACCGAGATCACGAGCGAGATCCTGCTCGACGTCGAGAAGCGCGACTGGTGGAAGTTCGCGGTCGCCGACGATGGCGTCCAGGCCAATCTCGAGGCGATCAAGACGCAGTATGACGAGGCGGTCACCGTCCTCCAGAAGCGTTACGAGGATCGCGTCGAGAAGCTGCAGCGCGGCGACGAGTTGCCGCCGGGCGTGCTCAAGATGGTCAAGGTGTTCGTCGCGGTGAAGCGCAAGCTCCAGCCGGGCGACAAGATGGCGGGCCGTCACGGCAACAAGGGCGTGATCTCGCGCATCCTGCCCAACGAGGACATGCCGTTCCTCGCCGACGGCACGCATGTCGACATCGTGCTCAATCCGCTGGGCGTGCCGTCGCGCATGAACGTCGGGCAGATCTTCGAGACGCATCTCGGCTGGGCCTCGCGCGGCCTCGGCAAGCAGATCACCGAGGCGCTGGAAGCGTGGCGCGAGGCGAACCCCGATCCGAAGGCGGCGAACCCGCCGTCCGCGGTCATCGATCGGCTCAAGACGGTCTATGGCGAGCAGTATCATGCCGAGATCGACAGCCGTTCGGACGAGGACATCGTCGAGATGGCGGGGCTGCTGAAGGACGGCGTGCCGATGGCGACGCCGGTGTTCGACGGCGCGCGCGAGGCCGACGTGTCGGCGATGCTCGCGCTCGCCGGGCTCGACACCTCGGGGCAGAGCGATCTGTTCGACGGGCGCACCGGCGATCTGTTCGATCGCAAGGTGACGGTGGGCTATATCTACATGCTCAAGCTGCACCATCTCGTCGACGACAAGATCCACGCACGCTCGATCGGGCCCTACTCGCTGGTCACCCAGCAGCCGCTCGGCGGCAAGGCGCAGTTCGGCGGCCAGCGCTTCGGCGAGATGGAGGTGTGGGCGCTCCAGGCGTACGGCGCCGCCTACACGCTGCAGGAGATGCTGACGGTCAAGTCCGACGACGTCGTCGGCCGCACCAAGGTCTACGAGGCGATCGTCAAGGGCGACGACACGTTCGAGGCCGGCATTCCCGAGAGCTTCAACGTGCTCGTCAAGGAGATGCGCAGCCTCGGCCTCAACGTGGAGCTTCTCACCGAAGAGCGCGACGAGGATGGCGTCAAGCTGGCGCAGGCGGCGGAATAGCGGGATTTCGGAGCGCTGCCCCTGACGGCAGCGCTCTTCCCTCCGCCCGAAGATTCACCCTCCAGAGGGACTGAAATATATGAACGAGATGACCAATTTCGCCAATCCGCTCGCGAAGCCGGAGACGTTCGACCAGATCAAGATCGGCATCGCCTCGCCCGAGCGCATCCGCTCCTGGTCGTTCGGCGAGATCAAGAAGCCCGAGACGATCAACTATCGCACGTTCAAGCCCGAGCGTGACGGCCTGTTCTGCGCGCGCATCTTCGGTCCGATCAAGGATTACGAGTGCCTGTGCGGCAAGTACAAGCGGATGAAGTACAAGGGCATCGTCTGCGAGAAGTGCGGCGTCGAGGTCACCGTCTCGAAGGTCCGGCGCGAGCGGATGGGGCATATCGAGCTGGCCGCCCCGGTCGCGCACATCTGGTTCCTCAAGTCGCTGCCCTCGCGCATCGGCCTGCTGCTCGACATGCAGTTGAAGCAGCTCGAGCGCATCCTCTATTTCGAGGCCTATGTGGTGATCGAGCCGGGCCTCACCCCGCTCGAGAAGTATCAGCTCCTCACCGAGGACGAGCTGCTCTCCGCGCAGGACGAATATGGCGAGGACGCCTTCTCCGCCGGGATCGGCGCGGAAGCGGTCAAGCAGATGCTGATCGACCTCGACCTCGAGGGCGAGCGCACCGAGCTGCTCGAGGAACTCGCGGTCACCAAGTCCGAGCTGAAGCCCAAGAAGATCATCAAGCGGCTCAAGGTCGTCGAGAGCTTCATCGATTCGGGCAACCGCCCGGAGTGGATGATCCTCGACGTCGTGCCGGTGATCCCGCCGGAACTCCGCCCGCTGGTGCCGCTCGACGGCGGCCGCTTCGCGACCTCCGATCTCAACGACCTGTATCGCCGCGTCATCAACCGCAACAACCGCCTGAAGCGGCTGATGGAGCTGCGCGCGCCGGACATCATCGTCCGCAACGAGAAGCGGATGCTGCAGGAGGCGGTCGACGCGCTGTTCGACAATGGCCGCCGCGGGCGGACGATCACCGGCGCCAACAAGCGTCCCTTGAAGTCGCTGTCCGACATGCTCAAGGGCAAGCAGGGCCGCTTCCGCCAGAACCTGCTCGGCAAGCGCGTCGACTATTCCGGCCGCTCGGTCATCGTCGTCGGTCCCGAGCTCAAGCTGCACCAGTGCGGCCTGCCGAAGAAGATGGCGCTCGAGCTGTTCAAGCCGTTCATCTACGCGCGCCTCGACGCCAAGGGCCTGTCGATGACGCTCAAGCAGGCCAAGAAGTGGGTCGAGAAGGAGCGCAAGGAAGTCT
>CAZZZX010000531.1:0-2659 GCA_964658585.1 uncultured Novosphingobium sp. | reverse complement strand
GGCGGAGACGACATGATAGCCGCGATAGTCGCATTCGACCGGCTTCAGCTCGCGGACGCGGTAGCGCGCGAGATCCTGCCGCGTGATGAGCCCGCCGCCCGCCGCAGACGCATCCGCGATCGCGGCGCCGACCGGGCCGCGATAGAGCGCGTCCGGCCCCCTGGCGGCGATCAGCGCGAGCGTCGCGGCGAGATCGGCCTGGACGAGCCGGTCGCCCTTGGTGAGCGGCACGCCGCGCGGCTGGAAGATGCGTCGCGCGGCGGGGTCGCGCGCCAGGCCCTCGGCCTCCAGCGCCATCACGCCTGCATCGCCCTGGCCGAGCACGAAGCCATCGCGCGCCAGCCGGATCGCGGGCGCCATCAGCGTAGCGCGCGGCATCGTCCCGTAGCGGATGCGCGCGGTCTCGAGCCCGAGCACAGTGCCCGGCACGCCGACGCCCAGCCAGCTGTCGGTCGAGCGGCCCGACACGACATTGCCCGCCTTGTCCTGGAACATCGTCGCGGTGGCCGCCGCCGGTGCCTTCTCGCGGAAATCGAGAAAGGTCGAGCGGCCGTCGGCGAGGTGCAGCGTCATGAACCCGCCGCCGCCGATATTGCCCGCCTGCGGATAGACCACCGCGAGCGCATAGCCGACCGCGACCGCGGCATCGACCGCATTGCCGCCGTGGCGCAGGACATCGGCGCCGACCTGCGAGGCGATATGCTGGGCGGTCACGACCATGCCGCCCGATCCGGCGACGGGCGCGGGATCGGCGGCGTGCGCGGCGAGCGGGACAAGGGCGAGAGCGAGCAGAGGGAGAAGCGGGCGCATCGCCGGACCGTGGCCGAGACGCGACACGTTGGAAAGGGTGGTCGCGCGCACGGGCGGGCGCGTCACACGATCGGACCGCGAAATCCCGTGGCCCGTGCGGGCCGAGCGACGCACCGGGGCCCCTCGGGCGGTACCGATCGCGGGCTTAGGACCGCACCGGCGCACTGAGCGCGGACGACCCGCGAAACGCACGCACCCGCATCGAGGCCGGCACCAGCACCGCCGCGGCCACCGCCGCCGCCGCGACCATCGCGCCGAGGATCATGTCGGCGAAATAGTGCGTGCCCTCGACCGGGGTCGCCAGCAGCATCGCGCCGTTGAGCAGCGCGAGCGGCCAGCGCAACGCGCGCTCGCGCCACGCGAAGGCGGCGTAGATCACCGCGCAACTGGTGTGGAAGCTCGGCGCGCAGACCAGGCCGCGCAGCGCCCCGACATCGACCATGTCGAGCGCATGGCTGCGCAGCACCGGGATCAGCTCGAGCTGATACAGCGCGCTGGTCGGCATATAGGGGATCGGCCCGCGCCACAGATACGCCAGCGGCCCGAGCGCGACGAGATGCGGGTACAGCGCCAGGGTCAGCATCGCACCCAGCCAGAAGGCGAGCAGGAAGCGCCGCGCCGCCGCCTTGCGCCCGGTCAGCGCGTAATGGCCGAGCAGGATCGCGGGCGACAGGAAGATGCTCTGATAGACGATCGCGCCCATCCATTGCAGCAGCGGATGCGCGACGACCACTTCGTACCAGCCGATCCAGTCGAACCCCAGCGCGGCGTCGATCCGCGCCAGCGCGCCGTCCGCGAAGCCGACGCTCTCGGCCGCATCGGGATAGCTCGCGATCGCGCCGATCAGGCTCACAGCCGCGAACAGACCGACATATTCCGCGGCATCGCGGACGATGCGTTGCATCCGCGTCGCCGGCTCGCGCAGCGCGAGCCGCAGCCAGCCGGCGATCAGGATCCCCGAGACGATCGCCAGCGCGATCGGCGCGCGGATCGAGACGCCCTCGTGTGCGGTCGCGAGCATCACGCAGAGCAGGAGCGCGCTCGCCATCCAGAGGGTCGCAAGCCAGCGGCCGGGAATCGTCGTCATCAGTCCTCTTTGCGTGCGCGAGGTCGCCCGCGTCCAATGACATGACGGTCATGTTACGCCGGCAAACGCAACCGGGCGGCGGCCGTTGCATCCGGGCCACGGCGAAGTGTGGCTGCAACGCCACGGGTCGAACCTTCGCCGCGCCGTCACACGAGCCCGCTAGCTTTTGCCGCAAGCCGCGCCCACCTTGTCGCTGATATCACCCGCCTCGAAAGGTCCGAATGAGCCGCAAGCCCGTCCCCGCACAGGCCGGCGATCGCGCCCGCCTCGAAGTCCTGTTCGACAAGCCCCAGCTGCTCGGCCGCCTGTTCGGCGAATATGACCGCAACCTGATCGCGATCGAGAGTCGGCTCGGCGTCTATATCTCGGCGCGCGGCAACAAGCTGCATATCGAGGGCCAGGCCGAGGATGCGGGGCGCGCCCGCGACGTGCTCACCGGCTTGTACAACCGCATCGTCCAGGGTCAGGACATCGATGCCGGCGCGGTGGAAGCGGTCATCGCGATGTCGGACCAGCCGGTGCTCGAAGGGATCGTGCGCACCGACGTCAGCCAGCCGCCCGCGGTGATGATCCGCACGCGCAAGAAGACGATCGTCCCGCGCTCGGCCACCCAGATCCGCTACATGGAGCAGCTGAACCGCGACGACATCATCTTCGCGCTCGGCCCCGCGGGCACCGGCAAGACCTATCTCGCGGTCGCGCAGGCGGTGCAGCAGCTCATCCAGGGTACGGTCGACCGGCTGATCCTGTCGCGCCCCGCGG
>CAZZZX010000530.1:0-2663 GCA_964658585.1 uncultured Novosphingobium sp. | reverse complement strand
CACGCCGTTCATGTCCTTGGGGTGGACGAAGAAGATCGGCGTACCGTGCGCGCCGATCCGCGGCTCGCCGAGCACGCGGCAGCCCCGGCCCTCGAACCACGCCTTGGCCGCGTGGATGTCGGGCACCTCGTAGCACATATGGTGCTGCCCTCCGGCCGGGTTCTTGGCGAGGAAACCGTGGATCGGCGAGGCTTCGCCCAGCGGCTCGATCAGCTCGACCTGCATGTTGGGCGCATCGACGAAACAGACCTTAACGCCCTGCGCCGGCAGATCGAACGGCTCGCCGATCGTCGCGGCGCCCATCACGTCGCGGTAATAGGCCACCGACGCCGCGATCGAAGGCGTCGCGACGCCGACATGGTTGAGCCGCCCGAGTTTCATCAGGCGAGCTCGATCGCCATCGCGGTCGCTTCGCCGCCGCCGATGCAGAGCGCCGCCACCCCGCGCTTGAGCCCGCGCGACTGGAGCGCGCCGATCAGCGTCGCGATCAAGCGCGCGCCGCTCGCCCCGATCGGATGGCCGAGCGAGGTCGCGCCGCCGTTGACGTTGAGCTTGTCGTGACCGATGCCGAGATCGTGCATCGCCACCATCGGCACGCAGGCGAACGCCTCGTTGACCTCGAACAGATCGACATCGTCGACGGTCCAGCCCGCCTTCCTGAGCACGTCCTGGATCGCGCCGACCGGCGCGGTGGTGAACTGCGCGGGCGCGCGGGCATGGGCGGCGTGCGCTACCACGGTCGCCACCGGCGTCTTGCCGAGCGCCTTGGCGGTCGACGTGCGCGTCATCACCAGCGCGGCGGCGCCGTCCGAGATCGACGCGGAGGAGGCCGCGGTGATCGTGCCGTCCTTGGCGAAGGCGGCGCGCAGCGTCGGGATCTTGGCGGCATCGCCCTTGGCGGGCTGCTCGTCGGTGGTGACGACGACATCGCCCTTGCGCGTCTTGACCGTCACCGGTGCGATCTCGGCATCGAAGCCGCCCGAGCGTTGCGCCTCCTGCGCGCGGCCGAGCGAGGCGACCGCGAAATCGTCCTGCGCGGCGCGCGTGAACTGATAGTCGCGCGCGGTGTCCTCCGCGAAGGTGCCCATCGCGCGGCCGGGCTCATAGGCGTCCTCGAGCCCGTCGAGCATCATGTGATCGTAGATCATGTCGTGGCCGATCCGCGCGCCGGCGCGGTGCTTCTTCATCAGGAAAGGCGCGTTGGTCATGCTCTCCATGCCGCCCGCGACGATGATGTCGGCGGAGCCCGCGGCGAGCGCGTCCGATGCCATCATCGCCGCCATCATGCCCGATCCGCACATCTTGTTGATCGTCACCGCCTCGGTCGATTGCGGCAGGCCGCCGTGGATCGCCGCCTGGCGCGCCGGTGCCTGGCCCTGCCCGGCCTGGAGCACGCAGCCCATGTAAGCGCGATCGACCGTCGCGGGATCGATGCCGGCACGCTCGACCGCGGCGGCAATCGCGGTGGCACCGAGCTGGACCGCGGAGGCGTCCGCGAGGCTGCCTTGGAAGCTGCCCATCGGCGTGCGCGCGAAGGACAGGATGACGGTGGGGTCGTTACTCATTTCAAAGTCCTTCATACATCGCAGCGACCTCGACTCGCGGGCCGCAGAGCTTGACGGAAACCGTCAGATTATAAATCCCTATCGAGCGGCGTCGGGGCGGCGGCTCCCTGTAATGCCAATTCTGGCAGGTCGGTGAGGATGAACCCAGTACGAATCCGGTCTCTTCAAGTTCGGCCGCCCTGGCACCCGAGCCGCGCACTGCACCAAGATGACGGGAAAGCGCGGACTTGATCTTGCCGACATCTCCCAATGCCATAATCCTGCCTATCTCTGTGTCAGGAAACCTCGCTGCCAAACTTCCTGCCGGTTTCGACCCCGGGAACAGTGCCATGACCAAGGCCGCAAGCGGTTTCGTTGGTTTCGCCGTCACAACGGAATGTTATCGTGCTTCTTCCACGGATTTTCGAGGCTCTTGTTGCGCAGCTTGCGCAACCCGAGCGCGATCCGGCGCCGCGTCGAATGCGGCATGATGATCTCGTCGATGAAGCCCATCGAGGCCGCGACGAACGGATTGGCGAAGCGCGCCTCGTATTCGGCGGTGCGCGCGGCGAGCCTCTCGGGATCCTTCGCCTCCTGCCGGAAGATGATCTCCACCGCCCCCTTCGCACCCATCACCGCGATCTCCGCGGTCGGCCAGGCATAGTTGAGGTCGCCGCGCAGATGCTTGGACGCCATGACGTCGTAGGCGCCGCCATAGGCCTTGCGCGTGATGACGGTGATCTTGGGCACGGTCGCCTCGGCATAGGCGAACAGCAGCTTGGCGCCGTGCTTGATGATGCCGTTATGCTCCTGCGCGGTGCCGGGCAGGAAGCCGGGCACGTCGACGAACGTGACGATCGGGATCTCGAACGCGTCGCAGAACCGAACGAAGCGGGCCGCCTTGCGCGAGGACGAGATGTCGAGCACGCCGGCCAGCACCATCGGCTGGTTGGCGACGATGCCGACCGTCCGTCCCTCGATCCGTCCGAAGCCGGTGATGATGTTGCCCGCGAAGCTCGGCTGGAGCTCGAAGAAGTCGCCCTCGTCGACCGTCTTGGCGATCAGCTCGTGCATGTCGTACGGGATGGTGGCGGATGCCGGGATCAGCGTGTCGAGGCT
>CAZZZX010000529.1:0-2666 GCA_964658585.1 uncultured Novosphingobium sp. | reverse complement strand
CCGCCGCACACCTGCCGATCGATCGCGGTCGCTCGGCACGCTCAGCGCCTGGCCGGCGACGGCGCCTCCTTCACCGATGGGTTGGATGCGTTCGGCTTGGGCGGCACGGCCTTTTTCGGCTTGCGGATTTCCTTGCTGCCCTTGCGTTCGCTCTTCGCCATGTCGTGCTCCTCGATGGCGTTCGAGCCGGAAGGCCAACGCTCTGGTCCCGGACAGGAGCAGGTCTTGATGGGCGTGTCTCTCGGGGACAGTCAGTCGATCGGGGCACCGCAATGCGCGAAGCACGGACCGTCCGGGATCGGCTCGGCGACCGCGGCGAGGATGCGCAGCCGGTGCGGGAAACAGGTGTCGGGGATCGGCGTCATGTCAGATGCTCCTCGACAGAGCGGGAGCGGCTCGTCTCTCGGTCGCGCGCCGCCCATGCTGTTCCGGCGCGATGCGGGCAAGATAGGGCCGAAACCGGCGATACGCCAGCCGACATCCGTTGCCTCGCCGAAATATTTGAACCGGTGCAGCGATCGTCGCGGGACGAATTCGCTGGGCGTTGATCTGGCGCTATGCTATGCGCTCTTGCGCTAACGTCGCCTGCGACGGATATCGGGCCGATCTCTGGTCCTCCCTTTGTCCATTTCTAGCTTCTACGAGCCGGATCGAGCCATGTCGGCTGGGTCCGTCGCACCTGACAAAGGTATTATCCATGATTACCGGCACCGTGAAATTCTTCAACGTCGACAAGGGTTACGGCTTCATCGCTCCGGAGACTGGCGGCGACGACGCGTTCGTCCACATCTCCGCGGTCGAGCGCGCCGGGATGCACACGCTGACCAAGGATCAGCGCGTCTCCTACGAGATGGAGAAGGATCAGCGCGGCAAGACCTCCGCGGTCAATCTCCAGGCCGCCTGACCGACGAGCGGGATGCGGGCGCCGTCACCGTCGCCTGCATCCCGCGTCTTTCCGCGATCTTCCCGGGGGCACCGCCCGACAGGACCGAGCCATGGCCTTGATCGATACCGTCGCGGAGGCGTTCCTCGCCGCGGTCGAGGCGCAGAGCCATCCGCGCCAGCCGTCCCCGGTGGTCTATCGCACGCCCGGCGATCTCCACGACGTCCAGCTGGTCGGCCAGATCGACGTGATCGCGGCGATGCGCCTGGCGATCGGCGCGATTCGCACTCCGACCTCCGAGATGCGCGAGGCCGCCGATGCGGCGGACGCGGTCTGGCCGCTGATGATCGACGTCGTGCTGGCCGGTTGAGACGGATCGCTTGACGGCCCGCGATATCGCGCCCAAGACGGCGTTATTGGCACTCGCATAGGTCGAGTGCCAGGTCGCATCCAGGCAGCGCTGGCTCCCTCGTGTGAAAGCGACGCACCCGTCGCGACCCAGCACAGGAAGCCGCCCATGACATTCCGTCCCCTGCACGATCGCGTCCTCGTCCGGCGCATCGAAGCCGCCGAGAAGACCGTCGGCGGCATCATCATCCCCGACACCGCTAAGGAAAAGCCGCAGGAGGGCGAGGTCGTCTCGGTCGGCTCCGGTGCGCGCAACGAGGACGGCGCGGTGGTGCCGCTCGACGTCAAGTCGGGTGACCGCATCCTGTTCGGCAAATGGTCGGGCACCGAGGTCAAGGTCGGCGGCGAGGAGCTGCTCATCATGAAGGAAAGCGACATTCTGGGGATCGTCGGCTGACCTTCGCATAACGCCGGACACATCGATCAAGGAAATTCACATGTCAGCCAAAGACGTAAAGTTCGCCCGCGACGCCCGCGAAGGCATCCAGCGCGGCGTCGACATCCTCGCCAACGCGGTCAAGGTGACGCTCGGCCCCAAGGGCCGCAACGTCGTCATCGACAAGAGCTTCGGCGCGCCGCGCATCACCAAGGACGGCGTCACCGTCGCCAAGGAGATCGAGCTCAGGGACAAGTTCGAGAATATGGGCGCGCAGATGGTCAAGGCGGTCGCCTCCAAGACCCACGACCATGCCGGCGACGGCACCACCACCGCCACCGTGCTCGCCCAGGCGATCGTCCGCGAGGGCATGAAGTCGGTCTCCGCGGGGGTCAATCCGATGGATCTCAAGCGCGGCATCGATCTCGCGGTCGCGAAGGTGGTGGCGGACCTCAAGGCGCGCTCCAAGCCCGTCGCGGGCACCGCCGAGATCGCGCAGGTCGGCATCATCTCCGCGAACGGCGACGAGGTCGTCGGCCGCAAGATCGCCGAAGCGATGGAGAAGGTCGGCAAGGAAGGCGTCATCACCATCGAGGAGGCGACCGGGGTCGAGTTCGAGCTCGACGTGGTCGAGGGGATGCAGTTCGACCGCGGCTATCTGTCGCCCTATTTCGTCACCAATCCCGAGAAGATGCTGGTCGAGCTCGTCGATCCGTACATCCTGATCCACGAGAAGAAGCTCTCCAGCCTGCAGGCGATGCTGCCGATCCTCGAGGCGGTCGTCGGCAGCGGCCGTCCGCTGCTCATCATCGCGGAGGACATCGAGGGCGAGGCGCTCGCCACGCTGGTGGTCAACAAGCTGCGTGGCGGCCTGAAGGTCGCCGCGGTCAAGGCGCCGGGCTTCGGCGATCGCCGCAAGGCGATGCTCGAGGACATCGCGATCCTCACCAAGGGCGAGATGATCTCCGAGGATCTCGGCATCAAGCTCGAGTCCGTCAC
>CAZZZX010000528.1:0-2668 GCA_964658585.1 uncultured Novosphingobium sp. | reverse complement strand
ATCGCCTTGTCGACCGGGCCGACATTGCCCTTGTCCCACACCTGGACCGAGAGCAATCGCGGCTCGGGCGCGGACACGGTCGCGACCTGGTTGAGCGGCATCTGCGCGCCATAGACCGTGACATTGACCGGATCGAGCAGCGCGACCGAGGCGCGGCCCGTGCGCAGGCCCTGGAGATCGTGCTTCAACGCCTCGATCGCGCCCGCCATGCGGCGCTCCAGGTCCTTCTTGTCGTACAGCGGCGCTGCCATCTTACTCTCCGTTCTGGACGATCGTCGCGGTGCCCTCGCCCGCCAGCACGCGCGCGAGATTGCCCTGCTGGCGGATATTGAACACGACGATCGGGATGCTGTTGTCGCGGCACAAGGCGATGGCGCTCGCGTCCATCACCTTGAGATCGTCGGCGAGCACGGTCGAGAAGGGCACCGTCTCGTAGCGCGTCGCGTTCGCGTCCTTCTTGGGATCGGCGGTATAGACGCCGTCGACCGAGGTGCCCTTGAAGAGCGCATCGCACTTCATCTCGGCGGCGCGCAGCGCAGCACCGGTGTCGGTGGTGAAGAAGGGCGAGCCGACGCCCGCCGCGAAGATCACCACGCGCCCCTTTTCGAGATGGCGCTCGGCACGGCGGCGGATGAACGGCTCGCACACGCTTGCCATCGGGATGGCGGACTGCACGCGGGTCTCGACGCCGGCCTGCTCGAGCGCGTTCTGCACCGCGAGCGCGTTCATCACCGTGGCGAGCATTCCCATATAGTCCGCGGTGGCGCGCTCGATACCCTTGGCCGCTGCCGACAGCCCTCGGAAGATATTGCCGCCGCCGACGACGACGCACAGCTCGAAGCCCTGCCGACGCGCATCCGCGATCTCGCCCGCGACGCGCGCGGTCACCTCGGGATCGATGGCGAGCCCGCCCGCGCCCATCAGCACCTCGCCGGACAGCTTGAGCAGGATGCGTTTGTAGCGCTGCCGGGTCATGCGGGCGGGTGAATCCGTGTGTCGTTGCAGGAGCGTCTCTCCCCTAACGAAGCGACCCCGCGCTGCCAAGGCAGGGCGGGCGTCTCGCCTTCGTTCTCATTGTCGCCCGGAGTGCGCTCGATATCAACGGAGGCGGAGCACCGTATGACGAACCCCGCATCCGATACGAAAAGGGCGCCGAGCCGAAGCCCGGCGCCCTCGATCGGATCGACAGGACGCCCTTATTCGGCCGGCTCGGGCTTCTTCACACCCGCGGTCGCGGCGACCTCGGCGGCGAAGTCGCTGACCTGCTTCTCGATGCCCTCGCCGAGCTGGAAGCGGACATAGTCCTTGAGCAGGATCGGGTGTCCGGCCTCCTTTGCGGCCTTGGCGACGACGTCGGCGATCGGAGTCTTGTTGTCCATGACGAAGAGCTGGCTGACCAGCGCCATCTCCTTCTTGAATTTGGCGACCGCGCCCTCGACCATCTTCTCGATGATGTTGGCGGGCTTGCCGCTCTCCGCCGCCTTGTCCGCGGCGATCGCGCGCTCGCGCTCGATCGTCTCGGGGTCGAGCCCGGAGGCGTCGAGCGCCATCGGGAAGGCCGCCGCGATGTGCATCGCGATCTGCTTGCCCAGCCCCGCCAGCACATCCGCCGGCGCGCTGCTCTCCAGCGCGACGAGCACGCCGATCTTGCCCATGCCGGGAACCTGCTGGTTGTGGACATAGGGCACGACCGCGCCCTCGCTCACGCTCAGCACGCGCGCGCGGCGCAGCGACTGGTTCTCGCCGATCGTCGCGATATTCGCGGTAAGCGCGTCCTCGACGGTGCCGCCGCCCGGATAGGAGGCCGCCTTGAGCGCCTCGACATCGTCGCCGGTGGCCAGCGCGATCTCGGTGACGTTGCGGACGAACGCCTGGAACTGATCGTTCTTGGCGACGAAGTCGGTCTCCGAATTGACCTCGACCGCAGCACCCCTGGTGCCCGAGACGGCGACGCCGACCAGGCCCTCGGCCGCGGTGCGGCTCGATTTCTTGGCCGCCGCGGCGAGACCCTTGGAGCGCAGCCAGTCGACCGCCGCCTCCATGTCGCCGTTGCTCTCGGCGAGCGCCTTCTTGCAATCCATCATGCCGGCGCCCGAACGCTCGCGCAGTTCCTTCACCGTGCTGGCAGTGACTTCCGCCATCATCCGTATCCTCTTCATAAATGCGTACCCCCGCACAGGCGGGGGTCCAGTCCGATCCTCGGAACCGGGCTCCCGCATCCGCAGGAGCACGACTGTGTGACGTGTGTCAGGCGAACGCGGCCTCGGCCGGCGGCTCGTCCATCGCGCCGATGTCGACGCCCGACTGCGCGCGGCCCTGCTGGCCGCCGCGGGTCGCGGCTTCGGCGATCATGTCGCAATAGAGCCGGATCGCGCGGCTGGCATCGTCGTTGCCCGGGATCGGGAAGGCGATGCCGTCGGGCGAGACGTTGGAATCGAGCACCGCGACGACCGGGATGCCGAGCGTGTTGGCTTCCTTGATCGCGAGCTCTTCCTTGTTGGCGTCGATCACGATCATCACGTCGGGGATGCCGCCCATGTCGCGGATGCCGCCGAGCGACAGCTCGAACTTGTCGCGCTCGCGGGTGAGCTGAAGCACTTCCTTCTTGGTCAGGCCCGCGGTGTCGCCCGAGAGCTGCTCCTCGAGCGCCTTGAAGCGCTTGATCGAG
>CAZZZX010000527.1:0-2680 GCA_964658585.1 uncultured Novosphingobium sp. | reverse complement strand
CCCAAGATCTTCCTGCCCAACTATCGCGAATATTACGAGAAGCGCTGGTTCGCGAGCGGCGCCGGCTTGACCGGACTGGATATCGCGGTCGCCGGACAGACCGCGCCGTTCGGAACCGACCTGATCTTCGCCGCCGAGGATCTCGACGGCTTCGTGTTCGGTGTCGAGATCTGCGAGGATTTCTGGGCGCCGACTCCGCCGTCGACCGCACTCGCGCTCGCCGGCGCGCTGGTGATCGGCAACCTGTCCGCTTCCAACATCACGATCGGCAAGGCGCGCGATCGCGCGATGCTGGCCGCAGCGCAATCCGCGCGCACCGTGTCCGCCTATGTCTTTTCGGCCGCCGGCGTGGGTGAGAGCAGCACCGATCTCGCCTGGGACGGTCAGTCGCTGATCCACGAACTCGGCCACGAACTCGCCGCTGGGCCGCGTTTCGCGATGGCGGCGGGTCTGACGATCGCGGACATCGACGTCGGCCGGCTCGCCGCCGAGCGCCAGCGCTTCGGCACGTTCAACGACGCCGCGACGATCGCCGGCCATCCCGAGACGCGCGTCCGGCGGATCGGCTTCCGCCACGAGGTGCCTGCGGCCGATATCGGGTTGGTCCGCGATGTCGCGCGCTTCCCGTTCGTACCCGCCGACGCCGCGCGGCTCGATGCCGATTGCTACGAGGCGTTCAACATCCAGGTCGCCGCCCTCGTCACGCGGCTGTCCGCGACGGGGATGCGGCGGCTGGTGATCGGTATCTCGGGCGGCCTCGATTCGACCCACGCGCTGATCGTCGCCGCCAGGGCGTTCGACCGGCTCGGCTGGCCGCGTACCGACATTCTCGGCTTCACCATGCCCGGATTCGCGACGGGCGAGACCACCAGGAGCAATGCCTGGGCGCTGATGCGCGCGCTGGGCGTCACCGCCTCCGAACTCGACATACGCCCGGCCGCGCGACGGATGCTCGAGGATATGGGCCACCCGTTCGCAGGCGGCGAGCCGGTCTACGACGTCACCTTCGAGAATGTGCAGGCGGGGCTGCGCACCGATTATCTGTTCCGTCTCGCCAACCAGCGCGGCGGGCTGGTGCTCGGCACCGGCGATCTCAGCGAACTCGCGCTTGGCTGGTGTACCTATGGCGTCGGCGACCAGATGAGCCATTATGCGGTCAATGCGGGTGTGCCCAAGACGCTGATCCAGTTCCTGATCCGCTGGTGCATCCGCGACGACCAGTTCGATGCGGAGACCGATCGCGTGCTCGACGCGATCTTGGCGACCGAGATCTCGCCCGAACTCGTCCCCGCCGACGCCGGCGGCGCGATCCAGAGCACCGAGGCCAGGATCGGCCCGTATGCGCTCAATGATTTCTTCCTCAACCATGTCGTGCGCTGGGGCGAGACACCCGCCAAGGCTGCGTTCCTCGCCTGGCACGCGTGGCACGACGCGGCGCGCGGCGATTGGCCCGCGGGCGTGCCTGCGGCGCAGCGCGTCGCCTATGACCTGCCGACGATCCGGCGCTGGCTCGAGGCGTTCCTGAAGCGCTTCTTCGCGACCAGCCAGTTCAAGCGGTCCGCGATCCCCAACGGCCCGAAGGTCTCGGGGCAGGGGGCGCTATCGCCGCGCGGCGACTGGCGTGCGCCGTCGGACGGCACCGCCGCGCCGTGGCTGGCGGGGCTCGCCGAGGTGCCCGACGCCTGACGGCGCTACCCCGCGGACGGCGCTGCGGCGAGGGGGTGCAGCGCCTCCGCCCGCACCGACCGTCCGACGCGCGCGAGATAGGAGAGGGATCGATCGTCAGGCGATTGCCGCGGTTACGCCGGGCTGCGTCGGGCGCTCTCCGAACACCCAGGCATCTCACGGCACAGGCCGCCTCGAGAAGCGCGAACGATACGCCAAACTGGCGGGTCAGGCGATCGGCCCAGAGCTGGCGCCGCCTCTCGCCGCGGCGGAAATGACGCTCACAGACGATCCGCACCGCCTTCTGGCACGCGGCGAGCGCGAGACCGACGACCCGCTGCGCGCGCGCACGACCGGCGAGCGTGGCGGTCATCAGGGGAAGGTCGCGCGCCAGACAGCATCCCGATCCGCCGCATGGCGTGCCGCTTGCGCCAGAGCGCGCATCCCCGGCCGGATCACGCGCGCCGCAAGCCGGGCTCACACCTTTCTGAGCGCGCCGGGCTTGTGCGCGGCCTTGCCGCTGCCGCTCTCGGACCTGACGATGAACTGCGGATCGTCCGGCGTCGCCCTGGCCTTGTGACCCTTGATCGTCGTGTCGCGCGTGATCTTCTTCTCGATCTTGCCCTTGGCTTCGCCGCCATGGCTGTTCCAGGTCACCGTGTCGCCGACCTTCACGTCCGCCATCTCGTCTCTCCCGATCGTCCGTGGCATAACGTGTCCCGCGCGGGGACGATCCCGAGCGGAGTGCGGCGGCGCCGTGCGTCGGGGAGGTCTACACCCGGGTCATGTCGACCCGCACCGCGCCGCAGCCATCGCTTTCCGCCGCGCTGATCCGGCGGCGGCGCCCGTTGCTGCTGCCGCCGCCGTCCGCCTATGCGTCGCCGCGCATCGCCGCGGCGCCCGCGTCGGCGGCGGGCTGGTCGGACGATCTGCGCTTCTTCGCGACCTGCTATGCGGCGGGCGTGGTGTTCTTCCTCATCATGCTGAGCTGAGCGCGGCGTCGCAGGCGCGGTGC
>CAZZZX010000526.1:0-2686 GCA_964658585.1 uncultured Novosphingobium sp. | reverse complement strand
CGGGCGTCGCGGTGGTGCGCGCGGGTACGCTCGACCGCTCCGAGGATCTGGAGTGCGTGCTCCACATCTTCACCGCGACCAGGCAGCGCTGGCTGGTGCTGCCCGAGGGCGTGCCCGCCTATCCCGACGCGGCGCCGCCCGAGGCGCTGGCCGCCGCGTTCAGGCCGCGATGATGCGGTCGCCGCTCTTCATGCGCTTGCCGCTGGTGATGATGACCCGGTCGCCGACCTGCGCCTGGTCGAACAGCTTCTTCGCGAACGCCACCGGCAGCCCGACACAGCCGTGCGTCGCCCATTTCGGGCTCATCTCGGGGCTGCCATGCACCGAGACGCCATCGGGGGTGAGCCGCAGCGTATAGGGCATCGGCGCATGGTTGTAGGTCGCCGAGAAATGATGCGCGTCCTTCGACAGGATCGGGAACACGCCGAGCGGGGTCGGCATCTCGTCGGCGCCGTAGAGGATCGCGGCGGTGCCGATCTCGTAGCCGTCGCGGAACGCCGAGAGCACGCCCGCCTGGAGATCGACGGTGATGACGATGGGCCCGGCGGGGACGCCCGCATCGTCCCACACATAGTCGCCGATGCGGATCGGGCCCTGGATGTCGAGGATGCGCTTGACGACGAACGGCTGGTCGGCGGGGGCGGGGGGCACGACCGGCGCGCGGGCGGCCGGCTTCGGTGCGGCGGCGACCGCGCTCGGCGTGCGCGCGAACAGGCTGGCGACGCGGATGCCGACCAGGCCCAGCACCGCGATCGCGAGCAGCGCCGGCAGGCTGAACCTCCTGAACGTGGCGGTCATGCGCGTCTCCTCGGTCGGGACCATAGGGCAGCCGCCCGTCGCCCGGAAAGTGCCTCCCGTCGGATACTGTATCGCGCCGAGACTTAAGAGTGTGTTCGAGAAAGCGGGCCGAAACCGCGCTTGGAACGCGCTCTTTCGCGCGTTCTCACGAAACCTCCAGGACAGCGTGACCGCGCCGTCGTGCGCGACGGGACTTCAATCCCGGCCGCCGTCGTGGCACCGTCGCCGCCATGACCGAGACCATGACCGGCGGCTGCCAGTGCGGCCGCATCCGCTACGCGGCCGCGCTCGACAGCGACGAGGCGTATCTGTGCCACTGCGGGATGTGCCGCAAGGCGACGGGGGGCGTGTCGATCGCGTTCAAGAACCTGCCCAAGGCGGCGGTGACCTGGACGACGCAGGCGCCCGAACAGTATCGCTCGTCGCCGATCGCCTATCGCGGCTTCTGCGCGACGTGCGGCACGCCGCTGACCTTCGCCTTCCCCGACAGCGACATGATGGATCTCACGATCGGTTCGTTCGACAACCCGTCCTGGTTCGTGCCGCACCATCATTTCTCGGTGGAGACGCGGCTGGAGGCGTGGGTCGACACGTCGCACCTGCCCGGCTACCGGCTCGACAGCCATGCGAACGTGGTCGAGCGGTGGAAGAAGGCGATTGGCAGCTATCCCGGATGACCTGCCGGTAAACCGCTTCGCGGGCCGTGACGGCACCGCTCTGGCGTGGCGCGAGATCGGCGAGGGGTGGCCGGTGGTGCTGCTCCACGGCCTGTTCTCCAACGCCTTCACCAACTGGGTGCGCTACGGCCATGCCGCGACGCTCGCCGCCGCCGGGTTCCGCGTCGTGATGCCCGATCTGCGCGGACATGGCGACAGTGCCGCGCCGCACGATCGCGCCGCCTATCCGCCCGACATCCTCGCCGCGGACGGCTTCGCGTTGCTCGACGCGCTGGGCTTGAGCGACGGCGGCTACGATCTCGGCGGCTATTCGCTGGGCGGGCGCACCACCGCACGGATGCTGGCGACGGGCGCGCGGCCGCGGCGCGCGGTGATCGCGGGCATGGGATTGCAGGGCCTGCTCGACACCGGTGCGCGCAGCGGCCATTTCCGCGACGTGCTGACCGGGCTCGGCACGCATCCGCGCGGCTCGCCCGCCTGGTTCGCCGAGGCGTTTCTCAAGACGACCGGCGCGGACCCCCAGGCGATGCTGGCGCTGCTCGACAGCTTCGTCGACACCCCGCGCGCGGCGCTGGCGGCGATCCCGGTGCCGACGCTGGTGCTGACCGGCGCGGACGACGACGACAACGGCTCGTCCGAGGCGCTCGCCGCGCTGCTGCCGCACGCCGAATTCGTCGCGGTGCCGGGCAATCACATGAGCGCGGTGCTGCGCCCGGAAATCGGGTCCGAAATGGTGCGGTTTCTCACGTCGGACCGGCCCGGCGCGGGGGCGATTTAGCACTTCCTTCACCGCGCTCATGGGACAAGCATCGCCATGTCACCGCTGGCGATCGTCCTGTCGAGCCTGACCGGCACCAGCCTGCTGGTCGCCCTCGCGCTCGTCATCGCCTGGCGCCGGTTCGGGCGCGAGCCGCACGCCGCTTTGTGGGCCGCGGGCTTCGCCGCGTCGGGCGCCGGCTACCTCGCGCAACTGGTCGACGAGCTCGTGCGCGGCTGGGCCACGACGATGCTGGTGATCGCCGCCAATGGCGTGACGGTGAGCATGGCGCTGCTCGCGCTCGGTTTCCGCCGTCGGGCCGGGCTCGCCGTGCGCGTGCCGCTGACGGTCGCCGCGACGATGCTGGCCGCGACCGCAGCCACCGCGCTCGGTGTCGTGTTCGGCGATCCGCGGCTGTCGCGGATCGCCACCGATCTGATCGCCTTCGCCGCGC
>CAZZZX010000525.1:0-2697 GCA_964658585.1 uncultured Novosphingobium sp. | reverse complement strand
CCGCCCCGATGCGCTGATCGTCGCCGCGGCGGGTGCGGTCGACGAGGACGCGCTGCTGCGGCTCGCCGAGACGCGGTTCGGCGATCTCGGGCGGGGGGCGCCCCCGCCGTTCGAGCCCGCGACCTTCGCGGGCAGCACGGTCGCCGACGCGCGGCGCTTCGATCAGGTCCATATCGCCTTCGCGCATCCCGGCGTCGACCAGCGCCATGACGACGCCCATGCATTGTCGCTGTTCGCGAGCGTGGCGGGCGGTGGCATGTCGTCGCGGCTGTTCCAGGAGGTGCGCGAGACGCGCGGGCTCGCCTATTCGGTCTATGCCTGGGCGCAGGCGGCGGCGGACACCGGCCAGCTCGGCGTCTATCTCGCCGCCACCAAAGGCGACGCGCCGCGCGCCTTCGCGCTCGCCCGCGAGGTGCTGGCGCGCACCGCCGAGGGCCTGGATGCGGCCGAGCTCGCGCGCGCCAAGGCGCAGGCGCGTGCCGGTCTGCTGATGGGGCTGGAGAGCGTGCAGTCGCGCTGCGATCATCTCGCGCGCGCGATCCAGGTCCATGGCCGGATCGTGCCGGTGGCCGAGACGGTGGCCGCGATCGACGCGGTCGATCTCGCGCAGGCACGGCGCGTCGGACAGGCGGCGATCGGCGGCGGGCTCGCCACCGCCAGCGTCGGCGGCAAGCTGCTCCGCGCGGCGTGATGGATCTCCAGACGCTCGTCACCGAGCCCTGGCCCGATTACGCGCTGCTCGACAGCGGCGGGGGCCGCAAGCTGGAACGCTATGGCCGCTACCGCTTCGTCCGGCCCGAGCCGCAGGCGATGTGGGCGGCCGCCGCACCCGACTGGCGCCACGACGGCGAATTCGTCGGCGCGTCGGACGAGGAGGGCGGGGGGCGCTGGCAGCTCGCGCCCGGCGTGCCGCGCGACTGGCCGCTGGGCTGGCAGGACGTCCGCTTCGCCGCCGCCAACACGCCGTTCCGCCACCTGCAATTCTTCCCCGACATGGCACCGCAATGGGCGTGGATGCGCGAGCGGGTGGCAGACGGCGACGAGGTGATGAACCTGTTCGGCTATACCGGCGTCGGCAGCCTCGCGTTGGCGGCGAAAGGGGCGCGCGTCACGCATGTCGATGCCTCGAAGAAGTCGGTCGAGCAGGGCAAGGCCAATGCCGCACTGTCGGGGATGGCCGACCGCCCGATCCGCTGGCTGGTCGACGACGCCGCCAAGTTCGCCGCGCGCGAGGTGCGACGCGAGCGCCGTTATGCCGGGATCATGCTCGATCCGCCCAAGTTCGGCCGCGGCCCGACCGGCGAGGTGTGGCGGCTCGAGGAGGGGTTGCCCGGCCTGATCGCGGACTGTGCGCGGCTGCTGTCGCGCGAGGCGCGCTTCCTGGTGCTCACCGTCTATGCGGTGCGGATGTCGGCGCTGGCGATCGCCGAAGTGCTGACCCAGGCGACCGCGCATCTCGGCGGCACGGTCGAGGCCGGCGAGATGGCGGTGCGCGAGGAGGCGCGCGGGCTGCTGCTGCCGACCGCGATCTTCGCGCGCTGGTCGGGCGCCTGACGATCGTGTTCCTGAAAAATTAGACACGAAACGACAATCACACCGCTATCGTGACGGGAGCAGAGATAATAACTGCTCTTGGCAGGCCCGTCCGCTCATGTCGGATTACGATTATGAACAAAGCAAGTCGACCGATGCCGTTCACGATGCATCGAACGACTTGGTGAATGCTATGCAGCGGCAGCTCAATCTACAATATTTCCGTTTAGGTCGACAGGCGGTACTCGACTGTTGTTGCTGGTACATGGATCGCTCGTCGATCGAACTTCTTCGCAGTCACATGGCGATCGACGGTCCGCCCGCACGATGCGCCGGTCTGCCGATCGTCGTATCCGCGACGAGCGGCTGGTCGCTGGGGCGGCTGCCGGCCGCACGGGCCTCGGACCTGGGGTGACGCCCGGCCGGATGCGGCCGTAACGGCGACCGCTCCGACCTGACGCCCGCCGCGTCAATAGACGAGGATCTGGCCCTGCATCCCGGCCGCGACATCGAGTGCGACCGATGAGGTCAGGTCGAACGGTCCCGGATCGGTCGGCGTCACGACGAACGATCGGGTCGTAAAGGACGTCACCGTGACCAGCCCTTCGTGGATCGCCTGATCGCCGCCATCCTCGGGGGCGATGCGGGCATGGCTGAAAAAGCCCTTGGCGTCGAAATTATGGCCCTGCGCGTCGCGATTGACGAGCAGCATGCGGTAGCGCTGGCCGGCCTTCAGCCGGATCACCTGCGGACGGAAATGGTGATGCGCCATGACGACGGTGACGGTGGCGATACGCGGCTGGGCGGCGGCGGGCGCGGTCGCGAGCGATGCGACCAGGGTGGCGGCGGCGGCGAGCGTGGCGAGTTTCATGGATCGTCGGGTCCTGTTCAGTCTCGAAGCGCCCTCAACGCCGCGCCCGCCGCAAAGGGTGCGCCGGCGCAAAGCATCAGTGCGGTCGCGGCGAGCAGCTTGAGCGCGCCGACGCCGCCGGGCTGAGTCGCGCCGGCGCCGAAGATCAGCAGCGGCACGGCGAGCGGCAGCAGCACCAGCCCGGCGATCGCGCCTGCACCGCGCAGGCCGACGGTGAGCGCCGCGACGGTGACGCTCAGCGCGGCGAGCGCGGGCGTGCCGATCGCCAGACCCGCCTCGAGCCGCGCCAGCGT
>CAZZZX010000524.1:0-2698 GCA_964658585.1 uncultured Novosphingobium sp. | reverse complement strand
TGCCCGACATGGCGGGCAAGCCCTCACTGATGGTCACGCTCGATCCCGCCACCGCGGCCGCGCTGGCCACGGGCGACGCGCCGCTCGCCGCGACGCTCGACGGCACGCCGCTCGGCGCGAGCCCGGTCGATGCGCTGCGCAGCGACCATGTGCTCCAGCTCTCGGGCGGTTTCGCGAGTTACGACGCCGCGGCTGCGATCGCCCGGCGCATCGCGGGACGCGATCCCCTGCCCGACTCGGAAAACGACCCGTAGGCCGTCACGCCTTTTCGAGCAGCCGCTCGCGCGCGATCTTCTCGCGCCAGACCAGCGGCCCGGTGTTGTGGACGCTGGTCCCGGTCGCGTCGACCGCGACGGTAACCGGCATGTCCTGCACCGTGAATTCGTAGATCGCCTCCATGCCGAGATCGGCGAAGCCGACCACTTTCGCGGCCTTGATCGCGCGCGCGACCAGATAGGCGGCACCGCCGACCGCCATCAGATACGCGCTCTTCGCCTCGCGGATCGCCTCGATCGCCGCGGGCCCGCGCTCGGCCTTGCCGACCATCGCGAGCAGGCCCTGGTCGAGCATCATCCCGGTGAACTTGTCCATCCGCGTCGCGGTCGTCGGCCCCGCGGGACCGACCACCTCGTCGCGGATCGGATCGACCGGACCGACATAGTAGATCACGCGGCCGGCAAACTCGACGGGCAGCGGCTCGCCCTTCGCCAGCATGTCCTGAATGCGCTTGTGCGCGGCGTCGCGGCCGGTCAGCATCCGGCCGTTGAGCAGCAGCCGGTCGCCGGGCTTCCAGCCCGCCACCACCTCGGGGGTCAGCGTGTCGAGATCGACGCGGATCGATTCCTTCGACGGCGCCCACTCGACCTTTGGCCATTCGTCGAGGTTCGGGGTCGGCAGATAGGCGGGTCCCGAGCCGTCGAGATGGAAATGCGCGTGGCGGGTGGCCGCGCAATTGGGGATCATCGCCACGGGCTTGGAGGCGGCATGGGTCGGATAGTCGAGAATCTTGACGTCGAGGATGGTGGCGAGGCCGCCCAGCCCCTGCGCGCCGATGCCGAGCGCGTTGACCTTGTCGAAGATCTCGATGCGCAGCCGCTCGATATCGGTCTGCGCCCCCCGCGCCTTCAGTTGTGCCATGTCGATATCGCCCATCAGCGATTCCTTGGCGAGCGTCATCGCCTTTTCCGCGGTGCCGCCGATGCCGATGCCGAGCATCCCCGGCGGGCACCAGCCCGCGCCCATCTGCGGGATCATCTCGAGCACCCAGTCGACGATCGAGTCGGACGGGTTGAGCATCTTGAACTTGCTCTTGTTCTCGCTGCCGCCGCCCTTCGCCGCGACGGCCACGTCGACATGATGCCCCGGCACCATCTCGACGTTGAGCACGCAGGGGGTGTTGTCCTTGGTGTTGACGCGGCCGAAGGCGGGATCGCGCAGGATCGAGGCGCGCAGCCGGTTCTCGGGATGGAGATAGGCGCGGCGCACGCCCTCGTCGACGACCTCCTGCAGCGACCGCTCGCCGTCGAGCAGGCACTGCTGGCCCCATTTGACGAACACCGTGACGATGCCGGTATCCTGGCAGATCGGGCGATGCCCCTCCGCGCACATCCGCGAATTGGTCAGGATCTGCGCGATCGCGTCCCTGGCCGCGGGGCCCTGCTCGACCGCATAGGCATCGCCCAGTGCCCGGATATAATCCATCGGGTGATAGTAGGAGATGAACTGGAGCGCATCGGCGACGCTCTCGATCAGGTCGGCTTCCTTGATGATCGTGGTCATGACAGTCCCCGCTGGCGCGCCCGGCGGCGGGTCGGGCGCGACGTCTCGCGCCGCTCCTAGCGCGTTTGCCGGCGCGACGGAACGCTACGCGACGGTGACGAGAAAATGTCGCGCGCGACGCGCCGGAAAGCGCCAGTCCCAGGCTCGTCAAGCATCCGATCGTCGTGCCGCGCAAATAAGCCTCTTGTGCATAAACGACACGTTATGCACTATCACTGGTGTCGGACGCAGGGGGACGACACCAGATATGCGAGTCAGCGCTGCGCACCGATGAGGTGGGGCGGCACCGGACGGCCCGTTTCGCCACGGGTACGGACGGGGAACGGACTCGCGTCCCGAGCCGGCCGGGTATAGGCTGGCATGACCTCCTGAGTCGAACGGAGCGCGAACCGCGCGTGTCGTGCACAACGGATCGGAGCGTCGAGCAGATGGACCTTTCGAGTGGCAGTAGCGAGAGCAGCATGACCGATTCCGGCCTTCTAGAAGTCCCCTCCGGCACGGCCGGCCATGGCGACCAGAGCCATGGCGCGCGCAGGCTGCCGTGGCCGGTCGAAGTCGATCACGGCCGCGACGCGCTGTTGACCGATTTCGGCAAGGATACGCTGCGCGACCGCTATCTGCTGCCCGGCGAGAGCTTCCAGGATCTGTTCGTGCGCGTCGCCTCGGCCTATGCCGACGATGCCGACCACGCGCAGCGGCTCTACGACTATATCTCGAAGCTGTGGTTCATGCCCGCGACGCCGGTGCTGTCCAACGGCGGCACCGGGCGCGGCCTGCCGATCTCCTGCTACCTCAATTCGGTGCCCGACAGCCTCAACGGCATCGTCGACACCTGGAACGAGAATGTCTGGCTCGCCTCGCGCGGCGGCGGCATCGGCACCTATTGGGGCAATGTCCGCGGCATCGGCGAGCCGGTCGG
>CAZZZX010000523.1:0-2717 GCA_964658585.1 uncultured Novosphingobium sp. | reverse complement strand
CCGCCGCTTCGACGACGGTGACGTCGCAGCCGCGCGCGGCGAGCAACGCGGCGCTGACCAGGCCGCCTATCCCCGCTCCGATCACGATCACGCGTCTGTCGGACATTCGTCGGCGCTCTCCAAGAGTTCGGGACCGATTGACGCGATGCTAGCATGTGTCCAAACGACTGGACATATGATTTCGTCCAGAACCGACGTTTCGAGGTGGCGCGGCCGCTGGCTCGCTTGGCGCAACGGTCTGCTGGCATCGCCCCGTTTCCAGCGGTTCGCGGGGCGCTTCCCACTGACGCGTCCCGTCGCGCGCCGGCGCGCCCGCGGATTGTTCGATCTGGTCGCGGGCTTTACCTATTCGCAGATCCTCGCGGCATGCGTTCAGACCGGGCTGTTCGAGCTCCTGGCCGAAGCGCCAAGCGATACCGACACGATCGCCGCACGGCTCGATCTGCCACGTGAGGGGGCGGCGCGATTGCTGCTCGGCGCGGCGGCGCTCGATCTCGTCGAGCCGTTCGGGTCGGCCTGGGCTTTGGGCCGCCACGGCGCGGCCCTGCTCGGCAATCGGGGCATCGCCGAGATGATCGCGCATCATCATCTCCTTTATGCCGATCTCGCCGATCCGGTGGCGCTGCTCAGGCGGGGCGGCGGTGGAGGCGCATTGTCGCGGCACTGGCATTATGCCGAGTCGGCGGGGGAGGGCGACCGCGAGGGGGTGCGGGCCTATTCGGCGCTGATGGCAGCGTCGCAGCCGTTGATCGCGGATCAGGCGATCGACGCCTATGCGTTTCGCCGCCACCGACGGCTGCTCGACGTCGGCGGCGGCGAGGGCGCGTTCCTGATTGCGGTCGGCTCGCGCGTCGCCCGACTTCAACTCGCGCTTTTCGATCTTCCGGCGGTCACCGAGCGCGCGCTGGTACGGCTGGACACTGCGGGTCTGGGATCGCGCGCGACCGTCCATGGCGGCGATTTCCTGACGGATCCGTTGCCCGCGGGATACGACCTGATCTCGCTGGTCCGGGTGCTCCACGATCATGACGACGCGCCGGCGCTAGCCCTGCTGCGCAATATCCATGCGGCGCTGCCCCCGGGCGGGCGCTTGCTGATCGTCGAGCCGATGGCCCGAATTCCGGGCGCCGAGCCGGCTGGGGACGCCTATTTCGGGTTCTATCTCCTGGCGATGGGATCGGGACGCCCGCGCAGTCGTGCCGAAATCGCCGAAATGCTGCGCGTGGCCGGTTTTTCGCGGTCGCGCATCTTGCGCGTGGCGATCCCGCTGACTGCCACGGCAATCGTCGCGACGCGATAAACGTGTCCAATAAATTTGACATTTAATTATGTCTAGATAAAGCTACACACAGCAGGCTATGAGAGGCTTGCTGTAGGGGAAGAGCGGATGAACGCCTTGGCGGTCATACTGGAAGCGCCGGAAACGCTGATGCTGCGTACGCTCGCGCTCAACCCGATGGGCACCGCCGATGTCCGCGTCGAGATCGACTGGAGCGGCATCAGTTCGGGCACCGAGAAATTGCTGTGGACCGGGCGGATGCCGAATTTTCCCGGAATGGGCTATCCGCTGGTCCCCGGTTACGAATCGATCGGCCGCATAGTCGATGCGGGCGCCGAAGTGCGCGGGCGGATAGGCGAATGGGTCTTCGTGCCCGGCGCCAACTGCTACCAGGCGGCACGCGGCCTGTTCGGCGGCTCGGCGCGCACCGTCATCCTGCCCGCGGCACGCGCCGTGCCGATCGACGAGTCGCTCGGCCGCGACGGCATCCTGATGGCGCTGGCCGCGACTGCGCATCATGCGATCGCGGGCGGTGCCGTGCCGGAACTGATCGTTGGCCATGGTATTCTCGGCCGGCTGCTGGCGCGATTGACCATCGCGTGCGGCGCCCCGCCGCCGACGATTTGGGAAACCAACCCGGCGCGACGCGACGGCACGGGCTATGCGGTGGTAGATCCCGAGAGCGACGATCGCCGCGACTATCGCACGATTTGCGACGCGAGCGGCGCGAGCGATACGCTCGACACGCTGATCCCGCGCCTCGGCAAGGGCGGCGAGATCCTTCTCGCCGGCTTCTACGACCGGCTGTCCTTCGCGTTTCCGCCCGCCTTCATGCGCGAGGCCCGCCTGCGGATCGCCGCCGAGTTCACCCCTGCAGACATCGCCGCGGTCACCGCGCTGATCGAGGGCGGCGCGCTCAGGCTCGACGGTCTGATCAGCCACGCCCGCCCGGCGGCCGAAGCGGAGGACGCCTATCCACAGGCTTTCACCGATCTCGGCTGCCGCAAGATGGTGCTCGATTGGAGACATGTATGACGATGCTCGATCCGGGGCGGTTGCGCGACGAGGCGCATGAGGAGCCCGATCCCGTCCACACGGGGCCGGTCACCAAGCAGACCCAGATCATCGCGATCTACGGCAAGGGCGGCTCGGGCAAATCCTTCGCGCTGGCGAATCTCAGTTACATGATGGCGCAGCAGGGCAAGCGCGTTCTGCTCATCGGTTGCGATCCCAAGAGCGACACGACCAGCCTGCTGTTCGGCGGCAAATCCACCCCGACGATCATCGAGACCAGTTCGAAGAAGAAGCTCGCGGGCGAGGAGATCGGCATCGAGGACGTCTGCTTCCAGCGCGACGGCGTGTTCGCGATGGAACTGGGCGGGCCCGAGGTCGGCCGCGGCTGCGGCGGGCGCGGGATCATCCACGGCTTCGAGACGCT
>CAZZZX010000522.1:0-2722 GCA_964658585.1 uncultured Novosphingobium sp. | reverse complement strand
CCGTCGCGACGATCGCCGAGCTTCTCGTCGCCACCGGTACCCGCGCGGTCCCGATCCAGGCCCGGCTCGGTGCGGCGGCGGTGTGCCGGCTGGTCGCGGCGGACCGGTAAAGCCTGCATAAAGTATAAAGATTTGGCGGCCATGGTCGTTCTCGCATCCGAAGGGACGAGCGCATGACGACGACGACCAGCACCACCAGCGCGGCTTCGACGACGTCGACCTCGACGACCTCGACGAGCTCGCTCGGCGCGAGCATCCTGACCTCGCTCAATGCGGGTTCGGGGATCGACACGGACTCGCTGGTCACCAATCTCGTCGCCGCGCAGAAGTCCTCGCTCGAGGATTCGATCACCACCGCGCAGACCGCGAACACCGCGCAGATTTCCAGCGCGGCCGGGATCGCCAGCGATATCTCGAGCTTCTCCTCGGCGCTCACGACGCTGATCTCGGGCGGCACGCTGATGTCGACGCCGACCTCGTCCGACACCTCCGTCGCGACCGCGAAGGCGGTGGCGGGCGCGCGGCTCGGCAATCTCAGTTCGACCGTCAAGGTCACCTCGCTCGCCACCGCGCAGGTTCTCCAGTCGGGCGACATGTCGGGCTTCGCCGGCGGCAGCGCGGCGACCACGCTGACGATCACGACCGCGGGCACCACCGCTTCGGACGGCACCGTCACCGGCAGCACCGCGAGCGCGATCGCGATCCCCGCCAACGCCACGATCGGCGACGTCGCGACCGCGATCAACGCCGCCAAGACCGGCGTCACCGCCAGCGTCGTCACCAGCGGCGGCAAGAGCGTGCTGGTGCTCAAGGGCACGACCGGCGCGGCCAACGCCTTCTCGCTCTCGAGCAGCGACGCGTCGCTCGCCGCGCTGACCTATGGCACGGGCGCCGCGTCGGGCAGCGCGATGACGGCGAGCAGCACCGCCGCGGACGCGGTGCTCAACGTCGACGGCGTCGACGTGACCAGCCCCAGCAACACGGTGAGCAACGTCGTCGCGGGCGTGACGCTGACGCTGGTCAAGGCCGGCACCGTGACGCTGACCGGCGCGCGGCCGACCGATGCGATCAGCGAGGCGGTCAACGATTTCGTCTCCGCCTACAACCAGCTCAAGGCCGAGCTCGACACCGCCACCGCGGCGGCGACGAGCACGACCAGCGCGGGTGCGCTCGCCGGCAATTCGACGATCCGCGACATGCGCCGCCAGCTCGGCCAGCTCACCACCACCAGGCTGACCGGCAGCGGCACCATCACCACGCTCGCCCAGCTCGGCGTCTCGACCAATCAGGACGGCACGCTGTCGGTCGATTCGACGACGCTGTCCAACATCCTCGGCCAGTATCCCGACGACGTCGAGGCGATGTTCAATCCGGCGCAGACCTCGTCGTCGAGCGCGGTGTCGATCACCAGCAAGGTCGGCTCGGTGGCGGCGGGGGTCTATGCGCTCACCGGCCTCACCGCGGCGAACGGGACGACGGCGGCGAGCGGCCTGGTCAACGGCGTCGCGATGACCGGCGCGGCGGGCACGCTGACCGCGGCCGCGGGGAGCCCGGCCAACGGCCTGATGCTGACGCTGAGCGACACCGCCGCGGTACCGGGCACCGCGACGCTGACCATCGACCTCGGGCTCGGCGGCGCGCTTGCGATGATCACCAACGCGCTGACCGGCAAGACCGGTTCGATCACCACGCTGCAGACCCGGCTGACGACGCAGAGCACGACGCTGGCCGACCAGCTGACCGCCGCGGACGCCAAGCTGACGGTCTATCACGATCGCCTGGTCAGCCAGTTCTCGACGATGAACACGCGCGTCTCCGCCTACAAGGCGACGGCGAGCTATCTCACCCAGCAGGTCGATCTGTGGACCAAGTCCACGAGCTGACCGCAGCGGAATCACAGGGAGTTTTGACGATGTTCGGTACGATGGGTCAGGCCGGGGGTCAGGCCGCGGCGCGGGCGCGCTATGCGCAGGTCGATCTCGGCAGCAAGGTCGAGGGCGCGAGCCCGCATCGGCTGATCGCTATTCTCTACGAGGAATTGCTGCGCACGCTCGACACGCTGGCGGCGGTGCTCGCGCAGCCCGGCATCGGCGCGGCGGCGATGCGCCCCGGCATGGCCGAGCGGCGCGCGCGCGCGGTCTCGATCCTGCTCGGGCTCGAGACCAGCCTCGATCACGGCCAGGGCGGCGAGCTGTCGCAGGGGCTCGCCGCGGTCTATCGCGAGGCGCGCCGGCTGGTCGGCGCGGGGATCGCGGCGGGCGACGCCGCGCCGCTCGTCCAGGCGCGCGAGATGATCGCCGAGATCGCCGACGCGTGGAGCGCGATCGGCTGATTTTCACGTGACCTCGCCGGATCGCGGTGCGACACCGCAGGCGATCCAGCCAAGAGGTCGCCGATGTCCGTCTCCGCCGAGCGTGCCGTCCCTGTCGAATACGATCGGGCGCCGGGCCGCGCCACGCTGATCTTCGCCGACGATGCCGGTCTGCGCACGCGGCTGGCATTGTCGGCGGGCGCGGCGGGCGGGCGGGTCGCCACCGAGGCGACGCTGGCCGCCGCCGTGCCGGTGATCGCCGCGCAGGGCGGGTCGGCGGCGCTGGTGCTCGCGCTCGCGCACGACGGCGGCGCGGATCTCGACCGCCTGCTCGATGCGGTTGACGCCGCGGCGCGCGCGGCGCGGGTGGATGCGCTGGTGATCGCGCCCGCGGCGCTGATCGACATCGTC
>CAZZZX010000521.1:233-2731 GCA_964658585.1 uncultured Novosphingobium sp. | reverse complement strand
TGTCGATCCCCTATCATATCGGCACCGGCTATTTCGGCGGGTTCCTGCCGTTCATCAGCCAGTATATCGTCGCACGGACCGGCGATCCCTTCGCCGGCCTGTGGTACACGTTCGGCGTGGTCGCGATGGCGCTGGTGGTGACGATCTTCTGGCTGCCCGAGACCCTGGGCACCGATCTCGACGCGTGACCGGCGAGCAAATCCTGGTCGGTGTCGGCTTGGGTACCCTAGCCATCTACGGAACGATGCTCGCGATGTTCGCCCACTATCCCGTTCGCCCGGGTGTGCCCGTCGTCGCGGAGGTCGTCTATATAGCGCCAACCCAGGGTAGATTCAGCCTATCCAATGCTGTCGTGATACGGGATACCACCGGCAGGTCCGGCGAAGCCTTCGTTGCGATCTCGGAACTGACCTGTCGCGTGGGCGATCGGGTCAGGGCCGAGGAGGTGGGAGCTGCTTTGATATTAGAGCAAGGAGAATGCGTCAGGCTGGCGACCAACGCGTGGGCGCAGGGACGAACAATCATCAGATAGTTCGATTTCTCGACCCCTGCGATTGGACGGGCGACATCTCCGCCGCTATCGCCGGGCGGTGCCGTCCGCGTCCCCTGCCCTGCGCCTGACCTGCGACGGCGATGCGCTCGTCGCCAACTGGCGCTGGCTCGCGGAACGTGGCGGCGGCGCGGCGTGCGGTGCGGCGGTCAAGGCGGACGGCTACGGGCTCGGCGCGCGCGAGGCCGCGGCGCGGCTGATCGCGGCGGGGTGCCGCGACCTGTTCGTATCCAGCTGGGCCGAGGCCGAAGCGCTCGGGCCGCTCCCCGACGGCGTCGCGCTGTCGGTGCTCCATGGCGTCCGCCAGGCCGACATGGCGATGGCACTCGCCTCGCCCGCGCGCCCGGTGCTCAATTCGCCCGAGCAGGTGGCGCGCTGGCGGGCGGCGGGCGGCGGGGCGTGCGACGTGATGGTCGATACCGGAATCAACCGGCTCGGCATCGCGCCCGCGGATCTCGCCTGTCTCGACGGCCTCGCGATCGAGACGCTGATGAGCCACCTCGCCACCGCCGACGAGCCCGATACGCGCTTCGCCCACGCTCAGCGCACCCGCTTCGAGGAGATCGCGGCGACGATCGCGGCGCGACGGACGAGCCTCGCCAATTCGGCGGGCATCTGTCTCGGCGCCGGTTTCGCGCGCGACCTCACCCGTCCCGGTCTCGCGCTCTATGGCGGCGTGCCGCGGCCCGAGGCGGCGGCGCACCTGCGCGCCGTCGCGCTGGTCGAGGCCGAGATACTCCAGGTCCGCGCCGTCGCCCCCGGCGAGACCGTCGGCTACGGGGCGACATGGAGCGCGCCGCGCGCCACCCGGCTGGCGATCCTCAACATCGGCTATGCCGACGGCTATGCCCGCGCCTTCTCCAACCGCGGCCGGGTGCGGGCCGGCGACGCCTGGCTGGCGGTGGCCGGACGCGTGTCGATGGACCTGCTCGCGGTCGATGCCACCGGCCACGACGTGACCGAGGGCGACTGGCTCGCGCTCGATCCCGATCTCGCACATGCGGCGGATATCGCCGGGCTTTCGCAATATGAGTTGCTGACATCGCTCGGCCACCGCTATGCCCGCCGCTGGTCATGACAGACGGTCCCCTCACCTCCATCCTGTTCGCGTTCGCAGCGATCGGTCGCCTCGCGATCGGCCTGCTCGCCACGGTCGGCCGCGTGACCAGCTTTGCAGCGACCACCATCGTGCGCGCGTTCGTGCCGCCTTACTATCCGGCGCGCTTCGGCCAGCAGCTGATGGCGATCGGCTGGTACTCGCTGCCGGTGGTCGGACTGACCGCGATCTTCACGGGCTCCGCGCTCGCCCAGCAGATCTACACCGGCGGCGCGCGGTTCGATGCGGAATCGACGGTGCCGGCGGTGGTCGTCTTCGGCATCGTTCGCGAGCTCGGGCCGGTGCTGGTCGGGCTGATGGTCGCGGGCCGTGTCTCCTCGTCGATGGCGGCGGAGCTCGGCACGATGCGCGTCACCGAGCAGCTCGATGCGATGGCGACGCTGCGCACCGATGCCTTCCGCTACCTGATCGCGCCGCGCCTGTTCGCCGCGACGATCGCGTTGCCGGTGATGGTGCTGATCGCCAATTCGATCGGCATCATGGGCGGCTATCTGCTGGCGACGATCAAGCTCGGCTTCAATTCCACCGCCTATCTCGAAACGACGCGCGCGTATCTGGAGGCGCAGGATATCTGGATGTCGGTCGCGAAATCCGCGGTGTTCGGCTTCATCATCGCGCTGATGGGCTGCTACAACGGCTTCCGCACCGAGGGCGGCGCGGCCGGTGTCGGCAAGGCGACGACCGACGCGGTGGTCTCCGCCTTCATCCTGATCCTGTTCTCGGACCTGCTCATCACCATCCTGGCGTTCGGCTGATGGCGGAGCCCAAGATCAAGCTGACCGAGGTGGTCAAGGCGTTCGGCGAGAAGGCGGTGCTCGACGGCGTCAACCT
>CAZZZX010000521.1:0-223 GCA_964658585.1 uncultured Novosphingobium sp. | reverse complement strand
TGACTTCTCCCTCACCGTCGAGCCGGGCGAATCGGTCGCGATCATCGGCGGATCGGGCACCGGCAAGTCGGTCACGCTCAAATGCATCCTGGGCCTGCTGGTGCCCGACAGCGGCTCGATCCTGATCGACGGTACCGAGATCGTCGGCGCGCGCTCGCGCGAGATCGAGCGGCTGCGCGCCAAGTTCGGGATGCTGTTCCAGGGCGGCGCGCTGTTCGACTCG
>CAZZZX010000520.1:0-2740 GCA_964658585.1 uncultured Novosphingobium sp. | reverse complement strand
ACTACGACCCCAAAACCCAAATGGTCTTCGGAGACGCCAAAGAAGCCACCGCACAAATGGTCAAGGAACTGGGCGAGGGCTGAGCGGGATCAGAATCGCGATCGGCCGATCCTGATCTCGCCGGTCGGCGCGACCAGCGCGCGCGCCGCGGCGGCCGGATCGCGGGCGACGACGAGCAGCCGGTCGCCGGCATGGATGCGCTCGTCGGGCTCGGGCTTGGAGATCGAACCCTCGCCGTCGCGCTCGAGCTTGGCGATGAAGAAGCCGCCATGGCCGCGTCGCTCCGCCTCGCTGATCGTCGATCCGGCGGCGGCGCTGCGCTCCTTGATGGTCACGCGCTCGAAGGCGAGGCCGTGGTCGGCGAGCATCTTCTCGATGCCGCGCTGCTGGGCGCTGTTGTCCTCGCTCTCGCCCTCGGGATAGAGCACCAGACGCGCGATCCGCTCGGCGCCGATATGGGTCGGCAGCACGACCCGGTCGGCGCCGGCATGGCGCAGCTTGCTCTCGGTGCTGGGCTGCTCGCCGCGCGCGATGATCTGGATCTCGGGGGCGAGGCTGCGCGCCGACAGCGTGATGAAGACGTTGGCGGCGTCGTCGGGCAGCACCGTCGCCAGCACGCGCGCCCGGGTGATGCCGGCGGCATAGAGCCAGGTCTCGTCGGTGGCGTCGCCCGCGAGACAGAGATGCCCGGCGCCCTCCGCCTCGGCGATCCGGCCGGGGCTGCGCTCGATCACGACGAGCGGCATGTTGGCGGCCGCGAGATCGCGTGCGAGCAGCACGCCGATACGGCCGAAACCGCAGACGATGACGTGATCCCTGAGCTTGTCGATCTTGGTCTGCATACGATTGGGGCTCAGCAATTGGCGCAGTTGCAGCACGGTGAAGATCTGCACGATCGCGCTGGTGAGGAGTATCATGCCGGTGCAGCCGAGCACCATCGTCCCGACGGTGATGGCATGGAGATAGGCCGTATTGATCGGCCGCACCTCGCCATAGCCGACGGTGTAGACGGTGAGCAGCACCATGTAGATCGCATCGGCGAACGGCCAGCCCGCGTGCATGTAGGCGATCGTCGCGCCGACCACGACGATGCCGACGAAGACGAGGATCGTCACCAGGTTGCGCACCGGCGAGCCGAGCACCGCCTCGGTGTTGCTCATGCGGCTTTGCGGGGGGCGGGGCGGCGGCATCGTGCGCCATCAAGCGGTGGTGCGGCGCTAACGTCAATGGGCGGTCGACGGACGCGCGATCAGGCGCCTTCCATGCCGAGGATCCAGGCATCGAGACGCGCCGCGCGGATCCCGGCGTCGGGCGCGGCGCTGGCGAGCGCGGCGCGATGCTCCATGATCCAGCGCAGGCATTCGGCGCGCGTCGCGAAGGCGGGAAAGCGATTGTGCGCGGGGCGGAAGGTCTCGCCGTCGATCAGGAAGCGCGCGCCGCGCCGGCATCCGGGCGCACCGCGCCAGTCGCGCTCGGGCGCGGTGACGGCCGGCACCCAATAGGCGGTACGCGCATCGAGCGTCGCAAGATCGGCGACAATCTGCATCGGTCTCCTCCCCGGCGCGGCGGCTCGTGCTCGCTCGCACCGACGGTCATGCGCGCCGCGCCGCGCGCCGTCCAATCGGGAGTTCGATTGCCACTGATCGAGCCCGGCGATCTTTGTGCGCCGCGGTGATCTAGTCTCTCTGCGACAGCACCTGATAGGCCATCACGGCTGTGGCGACCGCCGCGTTGAGGCTGTCGGCCTTGCCCTTCATCGGCATCCGGACGCGCAGGTCGCAGGCGTCCTCATAGGCGGCGGGCAACCCCCGCGCCTCGTTACCGACGAGCAGGAAGGTCGGGTCCGGATAGGTCGCGGCGCGATAATCGGTGTCGGTGCGCAGCGACAAGGCGACCAGCGTGCCGGGACCGGCGCGCAGCCAGGCAAGGAAGTCCGGCCACGTCGTCTGCGCGATCGCCTGGGTGAACAGCGCGCCCATCGAGGCGCGCACCGCCTCGACCGAGAAGGGATCGACGCAATCGTCGACGAGGATCAGCCCGCCCGCGCCGACCGCGTCGCCGGTGCGCAGGATGGTGCCGAGATTGCCCGGATCGCGAAGCGCCTGCGCGACCAGCCAGATCGATGCCGCGGACCGGTCGAGTGCGGCGAGGCCGGTCGCGAATTCGTCATAGACGCCGAGCACGGTCTGCGGATTGTCCTTGCCCGACAGTTTGGAGAGGATGTCCGCGGTCGTCTCGATCGCCTCGCCTCCCGCCGCCTCGCATCGCTCGGTGAGCCGGCGGACGATCGCATGGTCGCGCATGTCGCGCGTGTGGAAGATGATGCGGGGCAGGCGGCCCGCCTCCTCGGCCTCGGCGAGGATACGCAATCCCTCGGCCATGAACTGGCGCTCGTCGCGGCGATGCTTCTTGTCGCGCAACAGCCGGACGCGCTTGACGAGCGGATTGGAATAGGCGGTGATCTCGCGGGGCATCACGGTGTCGTAGAGCCAGACGGCGGCGGGCGGCCACCTCGAAATCGAGCCGGCGAGACCGCTTCGATGACGCGCGACGGTGCGGCTGCCATAAGGCCGGCATGATGGCATCCGCTCCGATCCGCCGGGCCGGCTACGCGCTCAGGCGTTTCGCGACGCCCGGCGTCCGCATGGTCGACGAGGTCGAGTGCGTGGCCTCGGTCGCGCTCGCCATCCTGCTCGCCCACCTGATCGGTGCGCACAATATCGCCTGGGCCGCGTTCACC
>CAZZZX010000519.1:0-2751 GCA_964658585.1 uncultured Novosphingobium sp. | reverse complement strand
CTGACCGACGCAGCGCTGGCGCGGGTCTATGGCACGCACTCGACCGGCCGCGTGCGCCGGCTGCTCGGCTTCCTCGAGACGCAGGGCGCGATCGTCACCCGGGTCGATCTGCGCGGCGGCCGCGCGATCGCGCTGCCCGCGCTCGGCTGGACGACGGCGGTCGCGTGAGCGGCGGCTATTTCATCGCCACGCAGACGGGCAGCTTGAGCGTCCTGAGATCGGCGCAGGCGCGCACCTGCACCTCGCCGCCATAACCGACGAAGATCGCATAGTCCCCGCCCGGCGTGCAGCGCGCCTGCCAATAGCCGAGATTGCCGTACATCCCGCGATACAGGCTCGGCGCGAGCCGGCCGCAGCGCAGGCCCTCGAGCGTCACCGCGCGACGCAGCGCGCCGTTGCGGTTGACCAGCGACAGCGCCTTGAGCTGGTCGTTGAACGGATTGGGGGCCGCCGCCAGCGCGGGCGCGGTCATCGCCAGCGCCGCGATCAGGGCCGTGGGGATACGCATCGCATCGTCTCCAGGTCGTCGTCTCGCGAACCCGACGCTTGGTTCGGGCGTTCGTTTCGTGACAAACACGATAATCGCGTGAAAGGACATCGCCGATGAACGAGGATCGCATCGAGGGCAGCGGCCGCAAGATCGCGGGCAAGGCGGCGGAGGCGCTCGGCAAGCTCGCCGCCAACGACCGGCTCGAGGCGCGGGGCGTGGTCGACCAGGCGCTCGGCACGGTGCAGGACGGCTATGGCCGCGCCCGCACCAGGGTGCGCGAGATGCTGGATGCGGCACCCGCCGCGGCGCGTGACGCGGTCGCCACCGGGCGCGACTATTATCGCCGCGGATCGGAGGCGGTGACGCGCAACGCCACCGACAATACCGCGCTGACGCTGCTCGCCGCGGGCGTCGCGGTGGCGGCGGTGTCGTGGCTGGTGTTCGGCCGGAAGGGCGACAAGGACCAGGAGTGATCCGCACCGGCGCGCGGCCGACCATCAAGGTCGCCAGCTACAACATCCGCAAGGCGATGGGGACGGACCGGGTCCGCCGGCCCGACCGCATCCTCGCGGTGCTCGCCGAGATCGATGCGGACGTGGTCGCGCTGCAGGAGGCCGATCGCCGCTACGGCCTGCGCCAGACCGCGCTGCCGCTCGATCTGCTCGGTCAGAGCGACTGGCGCGCGGTGGATTTCGCGATCCGCCCGGGCGGCATCGGCTGGCACGGCAACGCCATCCTGGTCCGCGGCGGGATCGCGATCGATGCGTGCCGCCCGCTCGCGCTGCCGGTCCTCGAACCGCGCGGCGCGGTGATGGCGGAACTCGATGCCGGCGGGTTCCGGTTCCGCGTCGTGGGGATGCATCTCGATCTGTCGGGGCTGTGGCGGCGTCGGCAGGCGCGCGCGCTGATCGACCATGTCGACGATTGCGCGCATCCGCTGCCGACGATCCTGATGGGCGATCTCAACGAATGGAGCCTCGCCGACGGCTGCCTCGCCGATTTCGCCCGCCGTTTCGACTTCGCGCCGACCGGGCCGAGCTATCATGCGCGCCGTCCGCTCGCGCGGCTCGACCGGATCATGGCGACGCCCGATCTCGCGGTGATCGCCTCGGGCACGCACCACAGCCAGCTCGCGGCGCGCGCGTCGGATCATCTGCCGATCTGGGCGGAGGTTCGGCTGCGCTAGAGCAGCGTCGCGGCGACGAGACAGGCGAGCAGCAGCGCCACCCCGCTCGCCGCAGCGATGACGATCAGCGGACGCGCGCCGCTTTCGAGCAGGCTCCCCATCGGCGAGCGGATGCCCGTCGCGGTCACCGCGCAGACCAGCAGCGCGTTGGCGATGGCGGCCGCCCCGGTCCCGACGCGCGGAGGCACCACACCCGTCGAGTTGATCGCGGCGAGCACGAAGAAGCCGATCACGAACCACGGAACGGTCACCGCCCGGCGTCCGGCCCCCGGCGCCTGCGGGAACGCGATGCCGACGATCGCCAGTACCGGCGCAAGCAGCGCCACCCTGGTCAGCTTGACGATCGCCGCATCCTGCCCCGCCGCCGGCGAAAAGGCGTAGCCCGCGCCGAGCGACTGCGCGACATCGTGGATCGCGGCGCCGAGTACGAAGCCCGCCTGCCGATCGCCGAGGCCGAGATGATGGCAGAGCGCGGGATACAGCACCATCGCCGCCGCGCTCATCGCCGAGATGCCGACCAGCACCAGGGTCAGCTGCGCCTGCCCGGTCCGCTTCTCGCCGAGCACGGTCGCCAGCGCGAGCGCGGCGGACGCCCCGCAGATCGCCACCGCGCCGCCGGCGAGCGCACCGAACGCCGCACCAAAGCCCAGCCGCCGGGCGAGCAGGATGGTCGCGCACATCGTGATCGCGACGATGGCGATGATCGCGAGCAACGCGACCGGCCCGAGCGCGACGACCTGCGCCAGCGTGATCCGGGCGCCGACCAGCACGATCCCGACACGCACCGTGCGCGTCGCCGGATCAATCGCGTCGCCCACTTCGGTAATGCGGCCAACGTACGTCTCGCCTGGATATGAATTGAATTCGAAGCGCGCCGTCTCGCCCACCTGCACGGTCGGCGCGAGCAATTCCGGCACGTCGGCAATCAGCAGCACCGTCCCGGGTTCAAGACCGGTCAGCTTGTTGGGCGGCATGCCCGCCTGCCGCATCTTCGCCTCGGCATCGCGCAAGGTCGCTTCGGCCTGCCGATAGTCCGTCTCGGCGTCCACGACATCCTTGCCCGACACCGCTTCCC
>CAZZZX010000518.1:0-2772 GCA_964658585.1 uncultured Novosphingobium sp. | reverse complement strand
GATCAACGGGACGCCGGTCCGTCTCCTCGCCGACAGCGGCGCCTTCTACAGCATCATCTCGCCGGGAAGCGCGCAATCGCTGCATCTGGCCACCGGACCCGCGCCGGTCGGCTTCTATATCCGGGGGATCAACGGGTCGGCGACGGCGCGCGTCGCCACGGTCGACACGTTCACGCTCGCCGGTCTCGACATTCCGAAGCTGCAGTTCATCGTCGCGGGCAGCGAAACCGGCGGGGCGGGGGTGATCGGTCAGAACGTCCTCGGCTTCGCCGATGTCGAATATGATCTCCCGCACGGCGCGATCCGGCTCTTCAAGTCGCACGGATGCGGCCGATCGAACCTCCTCGCCTATTGGGCTTCGGGGCGCACCTATTCGATGGTCGCGATCGAGCCGCGCTCGCCGCAGCAGCCCCACACGATCGGGACGGTGGTGGTCAACGGCAAGCCGATCCGCGCGACCTTCGATACGGGCGCCTCGACATCGATCCTCTCGCTTGCCGCAGCCGCCCGCATCGGGCTCAATCCGGACGGCGCCGGCGTCACCAGGGGCGGCACGGTCTGGGGCCTCGGCCGCAAGCTGGTACGGACCTGGATCGGACCGGTTCAGACCCTGTCGATCGGCGACGGCGAGGACATCCAGCACGCCCGCATCCGCTTCGGCGCAACGGGCGACGATGTCGACATGGTGATCGGCGCGGATTTCTTCATCGCGCACCGTGTCTATGTCGACAATACGACGCATCGCCTCTTCCTCACCTACGAGGGCGGCCCGATCTTCAATCTCAAGGCGCGGTTCGACGGACCGGAAACCACCGATGCCGCGGCGCCGACGGACAGTCCCGCGGCGGTCGCGGCGCCCCCGCCCGATGCCGAAGCCGACAGCCGCGCGGGCGCGGTGGCGATGGCGCGGAACGATCCCGACACCGCGATCGCGGAGTTCTCGAAGGCGATCGACCTCGCACCCGCGGAGCCGCGTTATCTCGACCAGCGATCGGCGGCCTATCTGCGCGTCGACAAGCCATTGCTGGCGCGCGCCGATATTGATCGTGCGATCACGCTCGCGCCCGGCGACCTCGATGCGTTGCTGACGCGCGCCCGGCTCAGCCTGCGCGACCATGACGACGCCAAGGCGCTCGCCGATCTCGATGCGGTCGACCACGCCGCCGATCCGGCCGCGATGGTGCGCCTCCCGCTCGGCAGCCTGCTGATCGACGCGGGCCAGCCACAACGCGCGGTCGGCGTGTTCGATCAGTGGATCAAGGTCCATCCCGACGATGTGCGCCGCCCGCAGGCGCTCAACGGCCGTTGCTGGGCGCGGGCCTTGTCCGGACAGGATCTCGACGCGGCACTGCGCGACTGCGACGCGGCGCTGCGGGCGCGGCCCGGTACGGCGGCGCTTCTCGACAGTCGCGGCCTCGTCCATCTCCGGCGGGGCGACCTGCCAAAGGCCGTCGCCGACTATGATGCCGCGCTCGCGCAGCAACCGAAGATGGCGTGGTCGCTCTACGGCCGCGGGATCGCGAAGCTCAGGGCGGGCGACGCGGCGGGCGGGACGGCGGACATCGCCGCCGCGGTCGCGATCCGACCGCGGATCGGGGACGACGCCAGGCGCTACGGCATCGCGCCATAGCGGCTGGGTGCTGATGACGTTCGTCCTCGCCCGCGTGCTCGCTGCCGGCGCCACGATGCGCGACGAACGCGCCGGGACGATCTGAGCGATGCCGATCCTGGTGGCGCTCGACGAGGTGCCGGCCGCCGGCCGGCCGATCTCCTCACCCATCGGCACGATGAAAAGGATGCGACTGGCGGCGGCTAGTCGACCGGTTCGGCGGAGCCCGCGCCGCCACGCGCGTCGTGCGCGCCGAACATCGTCGCGCCGGCCAGCGGCGGGGCGGCGGTCGACAGGAATGCCGCCGTCGGCCCCGCCGCGGCGGACAGTCGCGGCGCGCCGATCGCGATCCCCTCGGCGATGCCCCAATGGCCCTCGTCCTCGAACCGGTAGCCGCGCTGCTCGAGCAGCCGGCGCGTGTCGGCGGAAAGCGCATAGGGCTCGAGCGAGATCGTGTCGGGCAGCCATTGCTCGTGGATGCGCGGTGCGTCGATCGCCTCCTGCACATCCATCCCGTGATCGACCATGTTGACGATCGCCTCCAGGGTGATGGTGATGATCCGCGATCCACCCGGGCTGCCGATCACCAGCGCGACCTTGCCGTCCTTGAGCAGGATCGTCGGGCTCATCGAGCTGAGCGGGGTCTTGCCCGGCGCGATCGCGTTGGCCGCGCCCTGCACCAGCCCGAACATGTTCGGCGCGCCGGGCTTGGAGGTGAAATCGTCCATCTCGTTGTTCATGACGATGCCGGTCGCACCCGCGACGCGGTGCACGCCGAACCAGTCGTTGAGCGTGTAGGTGACCGACACCGCGTTACCCTGCGCGTCGACGACGTCGTACTGCGTCGTGCTCTTGCCCTCGTGCGCGGGCGTGGGCGGCGCGAGCGTCGCGGACGGGGTCGCGCGCACCGGATCGATGCCGGCGCGCAGCCGTGCGGCATAGGCGGGATCGAGCAGCTCGGCGATCGGGTTGGCGACGAAGTCGGGATCGCCGAGCTTGTTGTTGCGATCGACATAGACGCGGCGCAGCGCCTCGGCGAGGACATGCACCTCGGCGGCCGAATGGAAACCCATCGCGGACAGGTCGTAGCCCGACAGGATGCCGAGCGTCTCGCAGATCGACACCCCGCCCGAGCTCGGCGGGGGGGCGGAGACGACATGATA
>CAZZZX010000517.1:0-2773 GCA_964658585.1 uncultured Novosphingobium sp. | reverse complement strand
TGGTCTTCATCAGCCGGTGCGCGCCCGAGATGCTGTAGCGCACGCCGGTCCGTTCCTCGATCAGCGCCGCCACGTCGACGATGCGGAAGGCCGGGTTCGCATCGCCCGAGCGGCACGCCGCCCCCAGGATCGCGCCCTTCACCGCCGCCAACTGCCCCTCGCTCACCGCCGTCGGGCGACTGGCGCCCCAGCGATCTCCAAGGCCCTCGATGCCATGCTCGTTGTAGCGGATCACCCAGTCGCGCAGCGTCTGTCGGTCCATGCCGGCGAGCCGCGCTGCCGTCGCCCGGCTCATGCCTTCCAACGCGTTCGCGATCGCCAGCATCCGCCGTCCTACACGCGGGTCGTGCTCCCGGCGCGCGAGGCGTAGCAACTCTTCGGAGGTCAAATCATCCCGGATCGACAGCATCGGCAGGGCTCCTCGTCCACCATGCCTGCCTATGAATCATTAAACCCGGCGCACGGGAACGCCAACGAGTCAGACCATCATGAAAGCGGTATTACACGAAGCGCTGGCGCCACTGATCGCGCCTCACGCGGCCGGAGGAGACTGCGCGGGAAGGCCGTGAAGCACACGGTGATCCGTCCAGATCTTGCCGAGCAACGCCTGCGGACTGAACGGTTCGACGATCGCGCGGATCGCCGCGGGATCGAGCTTGCCCGCCAACACGAGCCCGCCGCAATCGACCAATCGCTGCGCGAGCTCACTGGTCTCGTCCGGCCCACGCGGGACCAGAAAGCCGGTCGTTCCGTCCTGCACCACAGGCTCAAGCTGGGGGAGATGCAGCGCGACGGCAGGTCGGCCGCTTGTCATCAGCTCCATGACGAAGCGCGGCATGCCCTCGAAATCGGACGTCAGCAGGCCGACATGCGTCATCCGCATCAGCTCCGCGACCTGCGCGCTCGACTGGCTGCCGTGCCGGACGGTGATGTCGCGGATCGCGGCGAACTCAGGAAACTGTTCGACGTCGCCGTCGCCGACATAATGGAACCTGATGTTGCCGGCCCGGCGCTGCGCCTCCGCGACGACCGAGAACATGATGTCGGGCCGCTTGAACTTGTCCATACGTCCAGCATACAGCACCTCGATCCGATCGCTCGGCTGGAACGGTGTCGGATAAAAAGTGGTCGTATTGGCCCAGGTCGTCAGTGTGTCGAACTTCCGGCGATACATCGGGTAACGCTTTTTGAACATCGCCGTCAGATCGGGGTTCACGGCATAGAATTTGTAACCGGCGACAGCCGCGGCGAACTCGGTCAGATCGCGGATATACCAGTATTTGCCGAGCACGCTGCTCTGTTGCTTGTTGGTCGCGCCCCAGACATGGACCATCGGGATGACCGGCACGCCCATCGTCCTGATGATCGGCGCGTATTCGGCGCGATGGACTTCGACCGAATATTTTCCTTCCCGCAACACCGTCCGCAGCTTGCGCCAGTTGCGAACCAGCGCGCGCGCGTAGGTCATCGTTTCCGATTTGGAGATCGTACCGGTGTACTTATTGACCGAATCGGCCAGAAAGTAGAGCGGCAGGTATTTAATCCGGCGACCTCGAAACTCGATCTCGCTGATCTCACCCGGCGGCAGGTCACCGATCTCATCGACACCGACGAACAAAATCTCCATATCCTCTGGATGATAATAGATATAATCGCGGAAATAGGTCTCGATGCCGCCGACCTTTGTGCCGCGCGGGTCCGCGCTGTTCAACAGCGCAACACGGTATCGACTTTTTGTGACAAGGCGAGCCTGTCCAACCAGCGTGATTCTCCCTTACAACGACGGTGACGACCGGCGTAGTTCTATCATTAGCTACTCGTGCATAACAAAGGCCAGTTCAAGCCTGAATTGCTGCCTGTGTCACAGTGCGACACCCGTTCGATCCCGGCAACCGTCGCGCGGCGATCCGGGCGATCATCGCGCGACATGACATCCGGTCCGTGCTACGGCACGAACGGGTCCGCTGAAACGGCCGGTGCAGAGCGCAGGCGTCATCACGGAGATGATTTTGGAAAACACATTCTCGCGTCGCGATGTCGTCACTGCGGCGGCTGCAACGGGTCTGTTGGGGCTCTCAAGCGCCAGATTGTCCCGCGCCGAGCCGGCTGCCAGGCCGCGGGCCGATACGACCTCGACGCTGCGCGAACGAGCAGATCGCAAAGGATTGCTGGTCGGATCAGCGGTCGCCGCCGACACGCTGGTGAAGGACGCGCAGCTGCGCGATGTGCTTAAGGCTGATGCCAATATCCTGGTGCCCGAGAACGAGCTCAAATGGTCCCGGCTCCAGCCGACCAGAGATGGCCCGCTCGACTTCGGCCCCGCGGAATCGATCTACGCTTTCGCGGCCGCCAACGGGATGCACATGCGCGGTCACTGTCTCACCTGGTGGGAAGGCGAACCCGACTGGGCAGCGTCCCTCATCCCGACGCTTTCGGCTTCCAAGGCGGGGGACATACTCGCCGGATATGTGACCGACGTCGTCGGCCACTGGCGCGGCCGCCTCATTCAATGGGACGTCGCCAACGAACCGATCGCAGCCAAGGACCAGATCCTGGAGAAGCTCTGGTCCAAGGTGCTGGGCGAGCAATATATCGACATCGCGTTCAAGGCCGCTCACGCCGCCGATCCCGGAACGATGCTGTCGCTCAACCAGAATCTCATTGAGCAGGAGAACTGGTGGCAGGAGCATATGCGCATATCGACGCTCGGCCTGATCGAGCGGCTGCTGAAGCGCGGCGTCCCACTGAAGATGCTCGGCATCGAATCGCATCT
>CAZZZX010000516.1:0-2774 GCA_964658585.1 uncultured Novosphingobium sp. | reverse complement strand
CGCCGCGTGGCGGATGCCGACGTCGAGCAGGGCATCGAGGGCGTCGCCGACATCCGCGACGAAAGCTCGCGCGAAGGCGTGCGCATCGTGCTCGAGCTCAAGCGCGACGCGACCCCCGAGGTGGTGCTCAACCAGCTCTGGCGGCACACGCCGGCGCAATCGAGCTTCCCCGCCAACATGCTCGCGATCCGCGGCGGCCGGCCCGAACTGCTCGCGCTGCGCGACATCATCGCGGCGTTCGTCACCTTCCGCGAGGAGGTCATCACAAGGCGCTCCAAGTTCGAGCTGTTCAAGGCGCGCGAGCGCGCGCACGTCTTGCTGGGCCTCGTCGTCGCGGTGTCCAATCTCGACGAGGTGGTGCGGATCATCCGCGGCTCCGCCTCGCCCGCCGCGGCGCGTGCCGCGCTGCTCGCGCGCGAATGGCCGATCGCCGAGATCCTGCCCTATATCGCGCTGGTCGAGGCGGTCGAGAAGACGGTCGAGGGCGACAGCTACATGCTGAGCGAGGTCCAGGTCCGCGCGATCCTCGATCTGCGCCTGCACCGCCTCACCGCGCTCGGCCGCGACGAGATCGGCGAGGAGCTGCAGGGGCTGGCCGGATCGATCGGCGCGCTGCTCGAGATCCTCGGCAACCGCGCGCGCCTCTACGAGGTGCTGGTCGGCGAGCTCGACGCGGTGTCCGCCGCCTTCGCCACCCCGCGCCGCACCCAGATCGCGCCTGCCGGCGACGACATCGACGACGAGGATCTGATCGAGCGCGAGGACATGGTCGTCACCGTCACGCTCGGCGGCTATATCAAGCGCACCCCGCTCGAGGCGTTCCGCACCCAGGCCAAGGGCGGCAAGGGCCGCTCGGGCATGGCGACCAAGGACGAGGATGCGGTCACCAAGCTGTTCGTCACCTCCACGCACACGCCCGTCCTGTTCTTCTCGACCGCGGGCAAGGTGTATCGCAAGAAGGTCTGGCGGCTGCCCGAGGGCGCCCCGCAGGCGCGCGGCCGCTCGATGAACAATCTGCTGCCCTTGGCCGAGGGCGAGACGATCTCGACCGTGCTGACGCTGCCCGAGGACGAGACGGAGTGGGGCGGCCTCCACATCCTGTTCGCCACCGCCAAGGGGCTGGTGCGGCGCAACTCGATGGACGCCTTCACCAACGTGCCGACCGCGGGCAAGATCGCGATGCGCTTCGCCGCCGACGACGGCAGCGAGGATGCGAGCGATCGGCTGATCGGCGTGACGCTGCTCACCGAGGACGACGACGTGCTGCTCGCCACCCGCGGCGGCAAGGCGATCCGCTTCGCCGCCACCGACGTGCGCGAATTCCAGAGCCGCACCGCGACCGGGGTACGCGGCGCGCGGCTGGCGGACGGCGACGAGGTGATCTCGCTGTCGATCCTCCACGGCTTCGCCGCGACCACCGAGGAGCGCGACGATTATCTGCGCCACGCGCCGTGGAAGGACGCCAAGTCCGAGACGCCGCGCGCGATGTCCGATGCGCGCTACGCCGAATTCATCGCGGCGGAGGAATTCGTCATGACGGTGTGCGCCAACGGCTATGGCAAGCGGTCCTCCGCGTTCGAGTATCGCCGCATCGGCCGCGGCGGCCAGGGCATCACCAACATCGACAATCTGGCGCGCAACGGCCCCGTCGTGGCGAGCTTCCCCGCGCACAATGGCGAGCAGCTCATGCTGGTCACCGACCAGGCCAAGCTGATCCGCATGTCGGTCGGCGACACCCGCGTGATCGGCCGCGGCTCGTCGGGCGTGATCCTGTTCCGGGTCGACCCGAACGAGCACGTCGTCTCCGCGGCGCGCATCGAGGAGAGCGAGGACGAGGCCGAAGCGGTGCTGAGCGACGAGGCCGCGGCGCCGGCGGTCGATCCTCAGATCGAGGGCGATACGGAGGAGGATCTGGGGGACGGCGGCGCGGGCTGAGCGGGGGCGTGGACGCGGCCTGCGGCAGATCGGCCGGCGTCTCCCTTGTGTCTGCTGGTGGGTGGAGAGCCGACCGGCAGGTTTCGGGGATGCCGCCTCGGGAAGCTGACATTCCGCAACGGCCTTTCGCAGCAGCCAAATTGTCTGTCTCGCGGCTCGCGGGCCATCGGCACGAAAGCGGACCCTTTCGCAACCTAACGATTAGACCCGAACGGCTAATGCCCGCCTTGCGGTTGCCCAACGTTTCGACACTTTCGTCGTCAAATCGCATAACGCGATGTGTTGTCTCTCTCCGGAGCGGGCGATCCAAGATGATGAAGCATTTTGTGGCAATGGCTGACTACAATCGCTGGGCTAATGCGCGCCTTTATTCCGATGTCGAAACCTTACCGCACGAGGCCCAAACACGCGACGTAGGTGTCTATTTTGGCTCGGCATTTGGGACTCTCACCCACGCACTCAATACGGATAGAGCGTGGACCTTCCTCCTGAAAGGGGGAAACCTCAAAGACATGCGCCTTCCTGATTTACCGAAAGATTTTTCGAGCATGCAAATCGAAAGAAAAGAACAGGACGATTTATTCGTCAACTGGATATCGAGCGTTGATCAAGATTGGCTTGAGCGCCCCTTCAGTTTCACCTCGGGAATCGGCAGTCTAAAAGGCATGGTTTACGACGGAACAAATTCCAGCATTCTAATGCATCTTTTCAATCATCAAACGCATCATCGCGGACAAGTCCACGCGGCTCTCACTATACTGGGGATTAGCGAACCCAAGGGGCTCGATATTCTTATTAAAGGGTTCCTTAAAGAGTAGTCCCCCGTTATCCGGGTGCAA
>CAZZZX010000515.1:0-2806 GCA_964658585.1 uncultured Novosphingobium sp. | reverse complement strand
GCAGATATAGAGCTCGGCGCCGAGCGCGAGGAACGCCTCGGTCAGTTCGCGGCCGATGCCGGTGCCTCCGCCAGTCACCAGGATGCGCTGCCCGGCCATCAGCCCGGGGCGGTACATGAGCTTGTCGATCTCCACTCAGCCCCGCTCCTGCCGTGCTTCCGCGCGACGATAGGCGGGACGGTCCTCCAGCCGCGCGAAATAGCCCTTGATCGTGTCGCCGAGCGTGTCGAACACATCGATATGCCGGCTCAGCCGGATGGCGTAGCCGATCGAGACATCGGCCATGGTGAACCGGTCGCCGGCGAGCCATTCGCGGCTGCCGAGAACGCGTGCGAGATCGGCGAAGGCATCGCCAAGCCGGGTCCGCATGTCGCTCACCACGCGCGGCAGGCGATCGGCCTCGGATGCGAACACGCTGTAGAGCAGGGATACGCCCTGCGGCCATGTCAGCGTCGTCTCGCCATAGGCCAGTCCGTCTAGATAACGGCCGTAATCGCGCTCGTCCGGCGCGAGCGCGAGATCGCTGTTCGCCTTGGCAGCGAGATAATGGCCGATCATCGCGGATTCGCGCATCCGCGTGTCGCCGTCGATGAACAGCGGGATCGTGCCGAACGGATTTTCGGCCATGAACGCCGGCGACGTCTGTCGGGGCGGAAACGGCAGGATCCGAAGCTCGCACTCCAGGCCCAATTCCTCGATCGCCCAGAGCGGTCGGAACGATCGCCCGTCGCGACAATGGTAGAGGATAGCCGTCAAAGCCCGAGCACCGTCTTGGCGATGATGTTCTTCTGGACCTCGTTCGAGCCGCCGAAGATCGTCCAGGCGCGGGAGTTGAGGTAGCGCGCCCCGGAAACCTGCGCCTCGCGCGTGCCGATCGGCTCCGGCGCCCCGTTGCCATAGAGTGGACGCTCGGCGGGGAGCTGAAGCCCGTCATAGCCATGCAAGTCCATCGCCAGTGCGTCGATCCGCTGGGTCAGGCTCGAGGCGATCAGCTTGGTCAGCGACGTCTGTGGCCCGGCGGGACGGCCGCTGGCGATCTCGGCGAGGATGCGCAGCTCGGTCACCTCGAGCGCCTGCGCTTCCAGCCGCAGCCGCGCCAGGCGCAGCGCGAAGTCATGGTCGTGCGCCATCGCGCCGTTCACCCCGGACGCGACGCGGGCGGACTGCGCTGCCAGGCTGTCGATCGCGACCAGCAGACGCGGCGCATGGCACGAGCCGCCGCGCTCGTTCTCGAGCAGATATTTTGCGATCGACCAGCCCTGACCCTCGTTGCCGATGCGGTTTTCCAGACCTGTCGACGCGTCGTCGAAGAACACCGCGTTGACTTCGTGATCGCCGGCCAGCGTGATGATCGGTGTGACGCTGATCCCCGGCTGGTCCATCGGAATGAGCAGAAAACTGATCCCGGCCTGCGATCGCGCCGCGGGGTCGGTACGGACAAGCGCGAAGATCCAGTTCGCGTAATGCGCGTGGGTCGTCCATATCTTGGAACCGGTAACGCGGTAGCCGTCGCCCTCGCGGCGCGCGCACGTCTTCAATGACGCGAGATCCGAGCCCGAGCCCGGTTCGGAATAGCCCTGGCACCAGCTATCCTCGCCCGACAGGATACGTGGCAGGAATCGCGCCTTCTGTTCCGGCGTGCCGAAGCGGCAGATGACCGGCCCGACCAGCTTGAGCCCGAGCACCGACAGTGCCGGGGCGCCGGCCAGCGTGCATTCCTTGTCGAACAGGTAGCGCTGCATCGGGGTCCAGCCGGTGCCGCCGTCCTCGACCGGCCAATGCACCGCCAGCCAGCCGCGCTGGTTCAGGATATGCTGCCATTCGCGGCCGATATCGGGTTCGACGAACACCCCGGGCGTCTGTCGCGCGCCGTCGCGGAGACGATCCGGGAGGCTGACCGCCAGGAAGTCACGCACTTCTTCGCGGAACGCCTCGTCCTCGCTCGAGAGACGCATATCCATCGTCAGCTCCCCATCGCCCAGCGCAGTCCGCGCCGCAGCAGATCGTAATAAACCGGATAATCCCATGCGCAGCGCTCGGGATGGTCGTAGAACGGCTGCAGATCGGGCAGGTCGTAATGGCCGCGGCAATGACCCAGCGTGTTGTAGAGGATCTGTCCCTTGCCGACGTCGCGCAGATAGAGGATCGGCACGACCGCATCGTCCCATGCGGCGTCGACGAAGCCCGTCGCCTCGCCCGTGAAGCTGGTCTGCATGAGCACGCGGATCGGACTGAGCGTGGTGGACAGATACAGTTCGTCGACCACATCGAAATCCTCGATGTCACGCGTCAGACCGTGGTCGCGTTCGACCACCTCGACCCGGAACGGTCCGATCGGCGGGTGCGCCTTGAACTGCGTGCCGAGCAGCGTCATCACATCGGGCCGCCGCTCGGGCGTGGCGACGCCATCCGCGGTGAATTCCAGGATCGAGTTTGTGCCATGCAGCGCCAGCCAGCGTCCGCCTTTCTCGATCCAGGCCCGGATCGCGTCGGTCTCCGCCGGTGTCGGCACGAGATCGCAGGTATAGCTGACCAGAAAGGTGCAGGCGTCCAGCCGACCGGTGTCGGCATAGTCGTGCGCAACCGTGGTCCGCACATTGGCGTGCTCGGCGAGAAGCTTGAGCAGCTCGAGCCGCGCGAAGTCGATATCGTGATATTTGCCCGCCGCGACGAAATGCGCGTCGATCCGGCCGCTGGCGTTCTGCCGTGTCATTCGCGTGTCCATCCGCCGCCGTCGACGGGCAGATCGCTGCCGGTCGTGAAGCTCGCCTCGTCCGAAGACAGAAACACGATCGCGTCGGCGACC
>CAZZZX010000514.1:0-2814 GCA_964658585.1 uncultured Novosphingobium sp. | reverse complement strand
CGAGGAGGTCGCCCAGCTACAGATTACACCCAAGGCCGCCTGATCGATGCGGCCCCGGAACCACACCCGAAATTACACCTCATTGACGGACGCGACCTTTCCTGTTATCGCCCGAAACGTCTGGCGTCACCGGAGCGTCTTTGCCCGTAATAGGTCGCGTATAGGCCTTGTCTTCACTTGAGATACACATCCCAACCACTTTTACAGAAGACATGGGCCGCATTGCTCGTGTCCGGCGTTCGCGATCGCAGTGGGGTAGTGCTCAGGATTATGCGCGGCGCACGACAGTGCCATCACAACCGACGCATGATGTGGATTGCGGGCTCAGGAGAGCAGTGGCGCCAGCTTCCCGACGATTATGGCAAATGGAACAGCGTGTTCCGGCGCTACCGGCGCTGGGTCGAGACCGGCGTGTTCGACGCCCTGCTGGAAACACTGGCAGAGATGGTGGCGCGCGACACCAGCGCCGACATGATCAATAGCACGGTGGTCCGGGCACATCATTGCGCCGTAGGGCTAAAAAAGGGGATCAAGAGGCCCAGGGCCTCGGCCGGTCTCAAGGCGGTTTTGGCACCAAGCTCCATGCCCGGTGCGATGGACAAGTTCGGCCGCTCGGCTTCGTCCTGACGCCGGGCCAGGCGCACGACGTGCAGGACTTTGGCCCTCTGTTCCGAATGCTCGACGACCGCATCGAAGCGCCACTCGCCGACAAGGGCTATGACGCCGACGCCATCCGCGCCGAGCTCGCCGCTGCCAAAGTTGAGGCGGTTATCCCCGCCAAGAGCAATCGCCGGATACCAATCCCGCACGATGGCGCCAAATACCGCTGGCGCAATCTTGTCTCGCGCCTGTTCAGCAAGCTCAAGAACTGGCGGCGTTTCGCCACGCGATATAACAAATGGTGATTTTATTATTCCGATTTTGAACGATCTATATTTTAACTGCCGCTGCCTCCGTCGAACCAACGAGCCAAATAGTTGAATTGCAATGATCCGCTCGGCCGTCGTGCAGCCGCGTGCCTCAAAAATTTCCCCGCAATCAAGAAGTGGCAGCATACTGCGGAGATTATTCTATTTTATCGTCAGACACGTCGCTTCTCGCCTTCGAAACCGTCCTTCACCACCGCGATCCAGCCGACGATCTCCTGTTCGCTCCATCGCGACGCGAAAGGCGAAAGCTTATAGGGCGAGGGGAAGCGTCCCTGCTGGATCAGGCGGTAGATCATGGTCTTGCCGAGTCCGACACGATGCTTGACCTCATCGATCCGGATGAGACGATCGGCCTGGTCCACATCTCCGACCATCACGCTCCTCCTGCCTTGGGTGACCGCGCGCGCGAAAAGCGGCGATCGCTGTCGAGAAATGCGGCCAGCATGTGCGGGATCAGGTTGGTGACAGGTTCCTCGACACCATAGACCTGGCGGTACAGTTCGGCATATTCGCCGAGCTGTCGGTGGAGATCAGGAAGGATCGCGATGGTCAGTTTGACCGGGTTCCGATCCGGCAGTTTCGGCAGCTTGATCATGATGGCGCACCTCCCTGCCAGGGCGTCAATATGAGATCCCGATCGACGATCAGCCGGACGGGCGCTCCAGGCCGGATGGTCAGCGTCGGCTGGATATCGAGCGCCTTGGCGGTCAGCTCGTCGCCGGCGCGCGACACATTCTGCTGGCCCGACTGGCGGATCGCCTCGATCAGCCCGCCATTGCCGCTGAACTGCAGGTCGGAACCGATGCCCAGCACCGTCGAGATCGCGACGCCCTTGAGCATCTGCCAGGTGTGAAAGTCGACCTTGTCCTGAAGCCCAGCATAGCCGGCCGGGTCGGTCGCAGGCATGTTGTCGAGCCGGATCGAGCTGCCGTCGGGTTGGATGATCCGCTGCCAAACGACGAGCGCCCGCTTCTGGCCGAACGCGACCACACTGTCATACTTACCGATGAGCCGCGCGCCCTGGGGCACCAGAAGGATCTGGCCGGTGGGACTGTCGTAGATATTCTCGGTCACCTGGCGGTGACCAGTCCTGGCAGGTCCGAGCGCAGGCCGGTGATCAGACTGGCGGCGATGACACTGCCGGCCGACAGCAGGTAAGGCGATGGCACGGCGGTCAGCCGATAGGGATTGATATCGCCGCCCTTGTCCCGCCCGGCGATGAAATCGGCCTTCCTCTGCTGCCCGTTCGGATCGGCGGTCGGATCGAGCGCCAGCTTGCCCGCCTCGGTCGTCGTGAATGCCGCGTCCGTGGCGGTAACCGCGGACGTCCCGGCTGCAGCGTCGGTCGTCGAGCCGCCATGGACCAGGATCGCGGACTCTCGGGCGGACTTCGCCTCGGCGAGTACCCGCTCCCGCTCGGCGGCGGCATTCGCGTCGGCACGCTGCGCGTCACCGGCGTCCGCCATGAGCGTCGATTGCGTATGTTCGAGGATCGGCTTGCCGAGATCACCCGGCAGGGGCGGCCCGAGTTTAGGCACGTCGCCGTAATTGGCCGGCAGGCCGTTCAGCGCGTCACTGCCGACCTTGCCGGCGGGTTGCGTGCTGTCGTCCGGCTGTATGACATGGTGGAGGCCATGCGGTCGCAATGCCATCCAGGCCACGGTGGAGAGACTGACAGAACCCAGGGCGACGATCGCGACGATCGCACCACGCTTGAAGCGGATGGCTCGGGCCGGTCGCGAACGGATCGCGAGCGTCTCGGGATCGACCTTGGGCGCAACAGCAAGAGGAATTGGTTCGTCGCTCATGACGCCCTCCGGTCGTGCCCGGTCTGCGGAGCCTGGAGGTGTTATGATGGCGAGCACGACGAAGCGTCGGTTCACGG
>CAZZZX010000513.1:0-2819 GCA_964658585.1 uncultured Novosphingobium sp. | reverse complement strand
CCATGTCGAGCGGATCGACCGCCATGTCCGCCACCATCTCGGCCGCGCGCGCTCCGCGAGCCCGGGCGGCGCAGGGCGGATCGCGACCGCGCTTCGGGGCCACGTCGCCGATCTGGTCGACGCGCTGGGGCATATCCATGCCGAGCGGCCGGTCCGCGCGACCGTGGCGATCCCCGACAGGCTCGCGGTGCGCTGCGATCCGCAGGATGTCGACGAGATGCTGGGCAACCTGCTCGACAATGGCTGGCGCTGGGCGGCGACCGCGCTCGTCGTCTCGGCCGAGCGCGCCGGCACGATGGTCCGCATCGCGATCGCCGACGACGGTCCCGGCATCGCCGAGGCCGCGCTCGGCCGCGCGCTCCAGCCCGGTGCGCGGCTCGACGAGCGCGGCGACGGCCATGGCTTCGGCCTGTCGATCACGCGCGAGATCGCCGAACTTTATGGCGGCGCGCTGATGCTGGCGAATGCCGCGGCGGGCGGGCTGGTCGCGACGATCACGCTGCCCGCGGTGAGCTAATCCCGCTCGCGGTCCGCGATACCCGCGGCGGTGTGCAGCGACACCAGCCGGCCGAGCAGGGTCACCGGATAGAGCTGACCGATCACCGCCTCGAACGCCGCCGTACTGCGTACCAGCGGATGCAGCGCCACCAGATCCCCGCTCCCGCTCGTGGTGAGCGCGCCGAAGCTGAAATACAGCAGGCCGCCGAACTGCGCGCGGCCACCCGGCGCGAGCCCGGTGAAGCCGGCCGGCAGCGCCAGCAGCTCGAGCCGGTAGAGCCCTGCGAAGATCAGCCCGCCGTAGAGATACAGAATCACCCCGCCGAGGATGCGGTGGATCGTCACCCGCCCCGGCCCGAACGCCGCGAACGCTACCAGCGTCGCCACCACGGCATCGAAGGCGAGCGTCACCAGCGTCTTGATCGCGGCGACGACGATCGCGGGCTGCCCCAGTTGCCAGCGCAGCGTCGCGGCGAGCGTGAGGACGAACATGACGCCGATCAGCACGCGCACCGTCCGCCGCTTCGCGACGATCAGGATCGCGGTCGCGGCGAGCCCGAGCCGCAGACCCTCGATCAGCTGCGGCGAGGCGCTGTCGGTCGCGGCGAGCGGCGCCACCACGAAGATCGTCGCGATCTGGATCGCCAGGATGATGACGAGGCCGGCATCGCTGCCCTTTACCTCGCCGTCGATGCTCGCCAATCGCCGACCTCCGCTCCGTCATGGCCGCGATAGGGACGTCGCGGGGGACAGGGAAGCGATGGTTGAGGTCCAAACCCTCAGGACAGGCGATCGACCAGCGCGGCGAGACGCACGCGGATCGGGCCGGGCAGACCGAAACGGACCTCGTCATAGGAGCCCGGCGCCTTCGTCTTGGCGACGATCAGCGTGTCGTGGAGGCTTCCCATCAGTCCGTTGATCGCGCTCAGCGATCGCGACATCCGATAGAGGTCGGGTGACGGCTGCAGCGTCCGCATCGTGTCGTAGAACGACACCTGACGCCCGATGATCTTGCGCGCGGCGTGGAGCTCGCGACCGGTGACGCGGTCGGTGGCGGCGAAGACGGCGAGCCGCCGCGTATCCCGCTCCAGCATCGCTCGGAAGGTCGCGGGCGCGACGGGCACGAGGCGGTCCGCCTCGCGGTGGAGACGGGCGACGAAGGGCCGCGTCAGCCATATCCGGAGCAGCGTCGCGTGCAGGATCACCGCCCTGCGCTGCCGGTTGCGGAAGCCGTCCTGGAGATGGCCCATGGTGATGGTGATGCGATCGAGCATCGGCGGATAGCCGGCCCGCGTCCCGTAGAGCGCATGCGCGTAGCGGAGGTGCTTGAACTTCGCGCGGACGTGTTTGAACGCCAGCCGGTCCTCGCCGCCGAGATCGCCCTCGCGCAGCAGCGTCGCGGTGACACGCACCAGGAGATCGCGGTCGAAGCCGGTCTCCCACAGCTGTCGCGCCAGGCCGTAGCAGTCGGCCAGATCGCGTTTCGTGTAATCCAAGCGGATCACCGCGGGCAGTTCGGTATGGTCGTCGACCTCGTCGTCGATCAGGATCGCCTGGAACAGCGCCTCGCACTGCTCGCCGGTGAAGGAGCGCCCTGCCACTCCCGTGGGATCGTCGATCGGTACGCCGCTAAAACGTGCGGCCGGCTGCACATACCCCATAGCCTTGCCGTGGCACAGGTCGGGTTATCATGTCATCGCCGAAATATTACAGCGCGGTCACATTCGGCAGCATTCCGCAAACCTAGTCGCGCCGGACGTAGATCCGGCTGGCGTTACGCGGGCCGCCCGTCGCGAGCAGGAAGCGGTAATCGCGTGCCAGTGCGGCGTCGACGAGCGCCTCGGCGGCAGGATTGACGTCCGTCGACTTGCGCAGCATCTCGTCGACGATCACCGGCGGGCGCAGCGCGAGCACGCGCCGCACTTCGGCGACCGGATCGATGCCGATCGCCGGCGCCTCGCTGGCCTGCCAGAGATGTCCCGGAAACGCATAGCGCGACAGCAGGCAGGATTTCGTCTCGTAATAGAGCAGCGCATCACCGCGATAGACCCACAGACAGCCGTTGCCGAGACGTGGCGCGATCGCCGCCACCCCGGCCTGAAGCGCGGGCGCTCCCCCGCGCATACGCAGGTTCGCGTGGATCGCATGGTCATAGCGCCATGTCGCGACCGCCAGCAGCGCCGTCGAGCCGCGCGGCGCGAGCTGCAGCGGGCCGACGTCGGCGAGGGGGACGTCGCGGTAGACCTCCTCGTAGCGGTCGTCGAACTGCACGAGGGTGACCCGGCACGCGTCGGTCTGGCGCCGCTGCTCCTCGAGGAAGG
>CAZZZX010000512.1:0-2828 GCA_964658585.1 uncultured Novosphingobium sp. | reverse complement strand
CGGCCGCGGGATGGACCGTCCTTGTGTCAGAGTTTGGTAAACGGGAAGATAACGACCGGCATTGCGGGCCCAGTCGCGCTCGCGGCGGACGAAGGCGACCCCGGCGTCGCGCCGCGCCGCCCAGCTGCCGCGATCCGCGAACACCGCGGCGAGCGCGGCCGCGATCGCACCCGGATCGTCGGGTGCGAACAGCGTGCCGGTGACGCCGTCCGCGATCAGCTCGCGATGGCCGCCGATGTCGGAGGCGGCGACGAGGCGACGCTGCGCCATCGCCTCCAGCGGCTTCAAGGGCGTGACGAGTTCGGTGAGCCGCATCGCCTTGCGCGGATAGCACAGGATGTCGATCAGCCCGTAATAGCGCTCGACCTGATCGTGCGGCACGCGGCCGACGAAGCGGATGCGGTCGCGCGCCGGGGAGGCGGCGGCCTGCGTCCTGAGCGCGTCGGCACGCGGGCCGCCGCCGACCAGCAGCAGATGCGCCCTGGGGCGTGCGGCGAGCAGTGCGGGCATCGCCGCGATCAGATCGTCGATGCCCTCGTAATCGTAGAAGGAGCCGATGAAGCCCACCGTCTCGGCATCCGCCAGCCCGAGTTCGCGGCGCAGCGCCTCGTCGGGCGCGGGCGGATCGCCGAACAGGCCGAGATCGACGCCGTTGGGCGACACCATGATCTTGGCCGCGGGGACGCCGCGCGCGACGAGATCGCCGCGCAGCCCCTCGCAGATCACCGCGACCGCGTCGGCGCGGCCGACCGCCAAGGTCTCCAGCGCGCGCGTCGCGCGGTAGCGCAGCGATCCTTCGGTGCCGGTGCCGTTGCCGACCGCGGCATCCTCCCAGAAGGCACGGATCTCGTAGACCATCGGCAGGCCGAGCCGGCGCGCGACGCGATGCGCGGCGAGCGCGGTCAGCACCGGCGAGTGCGCGTGGATGATGTCGGGGCGAAACTCCGCCGCCGCCGCCGCGATCGCACGCGAGAAGGCGCGGATCTCGGCGATCTCGGCGATCACCGGCGGCCGCGCTGGCAGCGCCCCGCCGCGATAGAAGCGCAGCCCCTCGACCGTCTCCCAGCCGCGGTGGGGCAGCGGCGCCTCGGCGGCATGGCGCGCGCCAGTGACGCCCGCCACCTCGACCCCCAGCGCCGCGAGCGACTTGAGGATCGCGCGGGTGCGGAAGGTGTAGCCGCTGTGCAGCGGCAGCGAATGGTCGAGGACGTGGAGGATACGCATCGTCGTCCTATGGTCCGGTCGTGGCCCGCGATGCATGGCACGCCGGCGTTAACGTCGCGTCAAGTGGGTTGGCGTTCCGCCCTCATCCCGCGACGCACCCCGCAATGCGTCCGATGTGGCGGCGGAGATTAACGCCGCCTCAACCGCGCCGGGCTATCGCCGGCGAGACGTGGTATTCGTGGCCGGGAGGAGGCTGTCCGTGATCGACCTGCTTTCGCTCGGGCTGACCCATGCGCTGCTGATGATCGCGGCGTGGCGGCTGGTGCGCCGGCCCGATCTCGATCGCGAGCTCGGCGAGGCGGCAGGCGGGACGAAGCGCGATGCGTGATCTCGCCTTCGTCGTCTTCATCGCGGCGCTGATCGGCTTCGGTTTCCGGCGGCCGTTCCTGTGGGTGCTGGGCTATGCCTATGTCGACATCGTCTCGCCGCAGCAGCTCTCCTACTATCTCATCAACGCGGTGCCGCTGTCGCTGATCTTCTTCGTGCTGGCGGTACTCGGCTGGGTGTTCTTCGACGACAAGGCGGGTACGCGGCTGTCGCTGCGCCAGGTGCTGCTGCTGCTGCTGCTCGCCTGGTGCGGCTACACCACGCAGACCGCGGACTTCCCCGCCGCCGCCGCCGAGAAATGGGCGTGGGTGTGGAAGGCGCTGACCTTCGCGATCTTCCTGCCGTTCACGCTGCGCACCCGGCTCAGGATCGAGGCGCTGCTGCTGTTCATGGTGCTGTGCGCGGCATCGATCATCATCGTCGGCGGCCTCAAGACGATCACCACCGGCGGCGGCTATGGCGCGCTCAACCTGATGGTCGACAACAATACCGGGCTGTACGAAGGCTCGATCATCTCGGCGGTGTCGATCGCGATCGTGCCGGTGATCGTGGTGCTCGCCCGGCACGGCACGGTCTTCCCGCCCGACTGGCGGGTCAGGCTGTTCGCGGGCGCGCTGGTGTTCGCGTGCCTGCTGATCCCGATCGGCACGCAGGCGCGCACCGGGCTGATCTGCATCGGCCTGCTCGCCGCGATGTCGCTGCGCGACAGCAAGCGGCGCGTGCTGTGGACCGGGCTGATGGCGCTGGGCGTCGCCTGCGCGGTGCCGCTGCTGCCGGCGAGCTATACGCAGCGGATGAACACCATCCAGGGCTATCAGGGCGACGAGAGCGCCTCGACCCGGATCGCGGTGTGGAAATGGACCTGGGACTATGTCCAGGATCATCCCGGCGGCGGCGGCTTCAATGCCTATCTGCAGAACCGGCTGACGATCAACCTCAAGGGCAGCGGCGCGGGCGGCGCGCCCGCTGTCGAGGAGACCCACGACCAGGCCCGCGCCTTCCACTCGGCCTATTTCGAGATGCTCGGCGAGCAGGGCTTTTTCGGTTTCGGGCTATGGATCGCGCTGCAGGCCGCCGGGCTGCTCCGCATGGAGCTCCTGCGCCGCCGCTTCCGCCGCTCGACCGACCAGAGCGAGGCGTTCATCGCGCCGCTGGCGACCGCGCTCCAGCACGGCCACCTGATCTATCTGGTCGGTGCGCTGTTCGTCGGCATCGCCTTCCAGCCCTTCGTCTACATGCTGATCGGCGCGCAGATCGGCCTCGACACCTATCTCGCG
>CAZZZX010000511.1:0-2832 GCA_964658585.1 uncultured Novosphingobium sp. | reverse complement strand
GCGTCGGCGGCGAGCAGCACGGTGCCGTCCGGCGGCAGCACGTGGCGGGCATCGAGCGCGCGCGCCGTCCTGACGGCGAGCGCCATGTCGCCCGCGGCGATCGCCTGCCGCAGCGTGCGCAGCGCCAGCCGGTCGTCGTCGGGACTGGCGTCGAGCGCGGCGGCGAAGCTGGTCGCGGCGACGCCGAGTTCGCCGAGATCGTCCGCGGCGCGCGCGCGGACATAATCGGCGATCGCGGTGCGGTCGGCGCGACGGGGGACTTCGGTGCGTGCGGCGGCGGGGGCCGCAAGCGCGGCGCACGACGCGAGGAGGATCAGGCGTGACTTCATGTCGTCGACAACGCTCGTCGCGCGGGAGTGGCGCCAGCGCGCGTCTTCGGCGATCGCACCTGGCGTTGCAAGGGCTGCGCGATCAGGCGCGCAGCCGCGCGACGATGCCGCGCGCACAGGCCGCCATCCGATCGACCCGGCAGCGTCCCTTGATCGCGGTGGTCGTGCGGAAGCCGCGATCGGTGAGCAGCGCGGTGTAGCGGAAACGGCGACGGTGCCGGTCGAGCCGGACGTCGTCCGCCAGATAGATCACCGGCGGCGCGGGTGCCGAGGCGACGACGGGCGGGACATGATGCCTGCGCGGGCGATGGCGCGGCGGGACCGCAGGCGTCGTCGCGAGCGCATCGCGCAGCGCCAGCGTGACGGTCCGCTGCGGCGTCCCCGGCGCCTCGTCCGCGACCATCACCTCGCGCAGCGGCGGCGCGGCGGGCGCCTGTGCGATGACGGCGGGCGCCATCGCGAACAGGATGATCGGAGGTAGCAGGCGGATCATCGGCATTCACGGTCTCGCACTACATCGCTCGGGCCGCCGTCCGGACGTATACCGGCATTCAGATGCGGCGCGCGATGCGCTTGCACCACCGTGGACCCGGGAACAAGTCCGCGGTGACCGCCCGTGCCCCGACCCCGGTATCCGCTCACATGTTGGGATAGTTCGGACCGCCGCCACCTTCGGGCACCACCCAGTTGATGTTCTGGGTCGGATCCTTGATGTCGCAGGTCTTGCAGTGGACGCAGTTCTGCGCGTTGATCTGGAGCCTGGGATCGCCCTCCTCGCGCCCGACGATCTCGTACACGCCCGCCGGGCAGTAACGCTGCTCGGGCGATTCGTAGAGCGCGAGATTGACGTCGATCGGCACCGACGTGTCCTTGAGCGTCAGGTGGACGGGCTGGTCCTCCTCATGGTTGACGCCGGACAGGAACACCGAGCTCAGCCGGTCGAAGCTGACCTTGTTGTCGGGTTTGGGATAGGCGATCTTCTTCGACTGGCGCGCCTGCCAGAGCTTTTCGTTGTCGCGCTTCTTGTGGGTGAGCGTGATCGGCAGGCCGATCCTGAGCAGCCGCATCCACATGTCCGCGCCCGCGAGCACGGTGCCGACGCTGCCGCCGAACTTGGCGACCGCGGGCTCGGCATTCTTGACGCCCTTCAGCTCGCGCGCGATCCAGCTGTCGTTGAGCGCGGGCTGGTACGCCTCCAGCGTGTCCGCCGAGCGGCCCGCAGCGATCGCGTCGAACGCCGCGTCGGCGGCGAGCATCGCCGACTTCATCGCGGTGTGCGTCCCCTTGATGCGCGGTACGTTGACGAAGCCCGCCGAGCAGCCGATCAGCGCCCCGCCCGGAAACGCCAGGCGCGGCACCGACTGCCAGCCGCCCTCGTTGATCGCGCGCGCGCCGTACGAGACGCGTTTGCCGCCCTCGAGCAGCGGGCGGATCGCGGGATGCTGCTTGAAGCGCTGGAACTCCTCGAACGGCGACAGCCAGGGGTTCTTGTAGTCGAGCGCGACGACGAAGCCGATCGCGACCTGGTTGTTGGCCTGATGATAGATGAAGCCGCCGCCCCACGCCTCGTCGAGCGGCCAGCCCTGGGTGTGGATGACGCGGCCGGGGACATGCTTGGCGGGATCGACGTCCCATAGTTCCTTGAGCCCGATTCCGTAGACCTGCGGCTTGCAGTCGCGCTCGAGGTCGAAGATGCGCTTCAATTCCTTGGTCAGGTGGCCGCGCGCACCCTCGCCGAAGAACACGTATTTGGCGTGGAGTTCCATCCCGGGCTGGTAATCGCCCTTGTGCTCGCCGTCGCGCGCGACGCCCATGTCGCCGGTCGCGACGCCGCGCACCGCGCCCGCATCGTCGAACAGGATCTCGGCCGCGGCGAACCCCGGAAAGATCTCGACCCCCATGCCTTCGGCGATCCCCGCCAGCCAGCGGCAGACATTGCCGAGCGAACAGGTGTAGGTGCCCTTGTTGGACATGAAGGGCGGGAAGATGATGTGCGGCATCTCCCACTTTCCGGTCGCCGACAGCACCCAGTGATGGTTCTCGGTGACCGGCACGGTGAGCGGGCTGTCGAGATCCTTCCAGTCGGGGAGCAGCTCGTCGAGCGCCTTGGGATCGATCACCGCACCCGACAGGATGTGCGCGCCGACCTCGGAGCCCTTTTCCAGCACGCACACCGAGAGTTCGCGTCCATCCCGTTCGGCACGCTGTTTCAGACGGATCGCGGCGGACAGCCCGGCCGGCCCGGCGCCGACGATGACGACGTCATACTCCATCGATTCCCGATCGGACATTTTCGCTCCTGAAGACCCGTGATCCCTTGCGCGGCGCAAGCCGCCGCAGCACCCTAACGCTTTGACCCTAGATGGGTTGGTCAAGCTTGACGTCAACGTCAAGGCCGCGTGAGAAGGCGCGATGCTGGCCGGGGGGTCTCACAGGTTCGGCGACATGGTCGCGAGCGCGCTGGGCTGGTGGGCCGAGGCCGGTCTCGACACGGCGATCGACG
>CAZZZX010000510.1:0-2833 GCA_964658585.1 uncultured Novosphingobium sp. | reverse complement strand
TGAACACGTCCACACCTAAGATCTCCCCGCTGCGTCAACGCATGATCGAGGACATGCGCATCCGCAAGCTCGAGCCGAAGACGCAGAGTACCTACATTCGTGCCGTGCGCGATTTCACCGTCTGGTTCGGTCGATCTCCGGATCGGGCCGGACCAGAGGACGTACGCCTGTTTCAACTGCACCTGGTCGATAAAGGCTTCTCGCCGATGACCTGGCCGGCGTCAATTACTTCTTCCGCCGGCGACAATTGTTCTTGCCGGTCTTAAGCCTTAATCATTGGTCCACCCTCGCGCAGTCTGACGCCAAGGGCGTCAGAAGCTCCGGATCCGAGATTTCCGCAACGCTCCGCTCGAAGCCGAACGCATAGGAGCGTCGGAGAGCGGCGATCTCGCATTGCCCGCCACCTCGGTATCCAGCTTTCGATCCATGCCTTGCCTCGTGCTCATGCGTCCGCCGGCGGCGTCGGCGTCCGCTTGCTTTGAGCTGCACGAGCGCGCTCCTCTGCAGCTTCCTGCCGAGCACTTGGACCGAGGAACTCGAGCACGACGGCGTGGTGCACGACCCGGTCGATGGCGGCCGCGGTCGTCATCGGATCTTTGAAGATTTGATCCCACTTCGAGAAGATCAAGTTCGACGTGATCATCACGCTCTTGCGTTCGTACCGCTCGGCGAGCAACGCGAACAGCACCTCCATCTCGGCTCGATCGTGCTGCACGTACCCGATGTCATCGAGGGCGATGCAGTCGAAGTGGTCGAGCCGCTTCAGTTCCCGGGCGAGGCGCAAGTTCTTCTTCGCCTCGAGCAGTCGCTCGACGATCTCCACGACAGGGGTGAACAGCACCGGATGACCGCCTTCGGCCAAGGATTTAGCCAGTGCCGCCATCACGTGGGATTTGCCGGTTCCAGGGCGACCAATCAGGCAGACGTTGGTCGCCCCGGCGAGGAACTCGCCCCGCAGAAGCTCGCGGATCTTGCCGCGCAGCGGCGCCTCATATCGGTTGAGGTCGAGGGTGGCGACCGATTTATCTTTCGGCAACTTCGCATCGAGCACGAGGCGCGTGATGCGCCGATCGGTGCGGTCGCTGGCTTCCTGCGTTACCAGTTCAGCCAGGTAGCGCACGTGGCTCCAGCCCTCGGTGGCGGCCTGCTCCGCCAGTTCGAGGTATTGCTCGAGGAACGACGGTAGGCGCAGCGCCTTCAGCCGCAGTTCCAGGGTCTCGTCGCGGGCGATCGTTACGGCGGTCATATGCACACCGCCACGGTCTTCGCACCCAACAGCCGATCGTAGACGCCGAGATCCGGCGGTGTGATGCTCAGGTACGGCGTCCCTTCCGGTACTCGCTCACCGCGCACCTCGGCTCGGACCACTTCGTAGGTCGGAGTGACGCCGTCGCCCATCAGCGTCGCCAGAACGAGCCGCACGCACTCCTCACCATCGCTTGCCGCCAAATGCAGGATCCGCACATAATCAAGGTCGGCCTGGTCGGCTCCCTCGGCGACGAGCGCGTCATAGGCTCGGCGAAAGTCCAAGCTTGGGAATAGAGCCTCGCGGAACACATATCGGCGGAACGCCCCGGGCTTGCGCACCAGCGTATGGATGATGTGGCGATAATCGATCCGATGCTTGCCGCTGCCGACGATCCGGTCCATCACGGCGACGCGGTCGCCGCGGTGGTGCAGCTCGACGATGTCGGCATGCAGCCGCACTCGGAGCCGGTGGCCGATCAAGCGCGACGACACCGAGTAGCAATGCTTAAGCACGCGGACCACGCTACCGCGCGACACGGTCGCATAAGACTCCCGATAAGCCGGCAATGGGCGCGCTGGCAACGCTCGCAGATGCGGCCGCTCTTCCGCGAACCGGTCAGTGCGGGTTGCGTTCCTGGCCTGGACGCAGACGTCGAGAAATCCCTCGTACGCTTCGCGCGAGGCGAACGCACGCGATCCGCGCAGTCGCAAGCGCTGGTCGATCGCGCTCTTCAGCCGACCGTTGGCCGACTCGACATCACCGTTCTCGTGCGCATTGCCGGGAAAGTTGCGCGATGCGCGCAGTCCGTAATGATCAATCAGCTCCTGGTAGCGCTCGGTGAACTTGCGGCCGCGGCTCTCCACGAGCTCATGCGTCGCCGCCGATAAGTTATCCGTCCGATGCTCGAGAGGCACGCCGCCCAGGCGCATAAACGCGGTCTGCATGCCGGCGCTAAGCGCCTCGAAGCTCTCGCTCCGGCAGATCGACACCGACTCCCAGTTCGAGTACGTCAGCACGAAGTGGTACAGCAAATGCATGAACGGCTCGCCTGCGATGACCACCTCGAGCTCGCGCATGTCCGTAAAATCGGACTGCCCCTGTTCGCCCGGCACGTGTGTCTGCGGAAAGAACACCTCGCACTCCGGTCCCGACTTCAAGCGCCAGTCGAGAAATCGTCGCTGCAGCGTGCGCAGCTGCCCCGCGCTGAACCGTCCGGGCTCGCGCCGGTTCAGCTCCTCCCATACCGTCTTCGCCTGAAGGCCGGAATCCTGCTTCAGCAACGCCTCGATCTCCGGCCACGCCTCGCCAAACGGATCGACTCGCGTCCGCCACGTGTGCGGCACCTTCGTCACCGACGGTGTCCCGCCGGATCGCACGTATTTACGCGCAGTACGCTCGCTCATCCCGGCCTTGGCCGCCGCTGTTGTCTGCACAATCCCCTGTTTTAACAATGACATGAGTAACTTCACCTGTTCGTCTGTAACCACGCCACCCCCTTGTCGAGGGGGGCAGCGTAAACCAGACCTCCGATGATGCTTCTCAACCGGCAGTTTTAATTGTCGTTAACCGGCCAATTTAATTGTC
>CAZZZX010000509.1:0-2837 GCA_964658585.1 uncultured Novosphingobium sp. | reverse complement strand
GGCGATCCGCACGTTCGCCGCCGTGGCGCGCGCCGCCGCCAGTGCGGCACGCAGCGCGGCGATCGTCCGGCCGCTGTCGTTGATGTCGTCGACGAGCAGCAGCCGCTCGCCCGTCCGGCTGCGCGCGGCGAGCGTGACCAGCAGTTCGTCGGCGAAATCGGGGACTTGGCTCGAGTAATCGACCGACAGCATCGGCAGCCCGGTGGCGTGGCTGAGGAACACCGCGGGTACCAGCCCGCCTCGGCCGAGACCGATGATGAAATCGGGCTTCCAGAGATCCTTGGCGAGGATCGCCGCCAGCGTGTGGACGTCGGCGAGGAAATCGTCCTGCGGGATCTCGGTGAGGACGGGCATCAGCCATGCTCCGCGACGAAGGCGTCGAGCGACGCGAGATGCGTGGCCACCGCGGCATCGGGCAGGAACGAGCCGAGGAAGGAATTGCGTGCCAGCATCGCCAGGTCGCGCCTGCCGAGCCCGCGTCCGGCGGCGGCGGCGCGGTAATTGGCCGCGATATAGCCGCCGAAATAGGCCGGATCGTCCGAATTGATCGTGGCGCGCAGCCCGGCGGCGAGCATCCGGTCGATCGGATGATCGGCCATGTCGCCGACCACGCAGAGCTTGAGGTTGGACAGCGGGCAGACGGTCAGCGTCATGCCCGAGCGTGCCAGCCGGGCGGTGAGCAGCGGATCCTCCAGCGCGCGGTTGCCATGATCGAGCCGGTCGATCCGCAGGTCGTCGAGCGCCTGCCGGACGTAATCGGGCGGTCCCTCCTCGCCGGCATGGGCGACACGCTTCAGACCGGCGGCGCCGGCGCGCGCGAAGACGCGGGCGAACTTCTCGGGCGGATGGCCGAGCTCGGACGAATCGAGCCCGACCGCGGCGATCCGGTCGAGCCAGGGTTCGGCGGCGGCGAAGGTGGCGAAGGCGTCGGCCTCGTCGAGATGGCGCAGGAAGCACAGGATCAGCGCCACGCTCATGCCGTGTTTCGCCTGCGCCGCGTCGATCGCCGCAAGCAGCCCGCGCATCACCGTGTCGAACGACACGCCGCGCGCGGTGTGGGTCTGCGGATCGAAGAAGATCTCGGCATGGACCACGCCGTCGGCCGCGGCGCGATCGCAATAGGCGGTCGCAAGATCCCGGAAATCCGCCTCGGTGCGCAGCACGTCGGCGCCGCGATAGTAGATGTCGAGAAAGTCCTGCAGGTTGGAGAAGCGGTACGCCGCGCGCACCGCCTCGACATCCGCGTAGGGGATCGCGATGCCGTTGCGTTCCGCCAGCGCGACCATCAGCTCGGGCTCGAGACTGCCCTCGATATGGATGTGCAGCTCGGCCTTGGGCAGGCCGGAGATGAAGCGGTCGAGATCGGTCATGCGCGGATCATCCTGCCCGCCGTGCTGCGACGCGGCAAGCCCGGCCGATCATGCGCCGGGCCGCGGAACGATGGCGCGGGACGGAATGTTCATGGGGCCAAGCGCGCCGCAGCCGTCGAGAGCCCAGTCTTGCCAAGCCACATCTTCCGCCTCTTCGCTCTTGCCGCGTCGTTGGACGATCCGGCGGTCGACATCGCACTCGCCGCCCGTGTCGACGGTGTGATCGCGCCCGCGGCTCCAGACGTCGCGGCGTTCGCACGCCGCTGCGCCGGGGCGGAAGCGGCGGCGATCCTCGAAGTGGATGCGGGGACGGCCGCCGAGCGTCTCGTCGCGCTCGCCGGGCAGGGGATCGCCGGGTTCCGCCTGCTCGGCATCGACGGGATCGATCCCGCGGCGTTGGCCGCGATCGTGGCGCAGGTGCGTGCGGCGGCGCCGGATACGCGGTGGATGGCCGGTCCGCTGGCCACCGCGCGCGGTGCCGCGCGCGCGTTCGCGGCGGCCGGCCTCGACTGGCTGGTGACCTCGTACGGCTTCTGGAACCATGCCGATCCCTGGCTGGTCGAGGAGGCCGAGGCGATCCGTGGCGCGGTGCCGCTGCTCGCCGAGGTCCGGCCCGAGCAGATCGTTGGCAGCGACGAGCCGATGCGCGTCACCCGTCGCCTGGTCGCCGCCGCGGCGATCGCGGGCGGGGCGATCCTACCCGCCGCGATGCTGGGCGATGCGACGCTGGTCGCGCAGCTGCGCCGGATCGGTGCGCGCGCCGCCGCGGTCCCCGGCGAGATGCGGCGGCTGACCGGCGCCGGGGCCCCCGTCACCGCGCTGCTGCGTGCGGATACCGCGGACGTCCGCGATGCGGGCGAGGCGCTGATCCTGCTCATCAACCGCGCCGCCGGGGAGCGGCCGGCGCCTGATCCGGCCGCGATCCTCCAGGGGGCGGGCGTCGCGCTGCGCGGGATCGCGCGGATCGAGGGCAGGGCCGATCCCTTCGCCCCGCTGTCGGGCGGCGAGGTGCGCGTGCTGAGCGCGAAGCGGGGCAGGCCGATCGCGTCGCCGGTCAAATCCGGTGGCCGGGGCGCCGTGGTCGCCGCGACCTGGCCAAGGCTGGTCGTCGAGGATGTCGAGCCGTCGGTCTCGGGCGGCTCGTTCGCGGTCAAGCGCGTGGTCGGCGATCGTGTCGAGGTCAGCGCGATCGTCTTCGCCGACGGGCACGAACATCTCGGCGCCGAGCTGCTCTGGCGTGCCGTCGACGACAAGGACTGGTCGGCGGTGCGCATGGTTCAGCACGCCAACGATCGCTGGACGGCGAACTTCGTGCTGCCGCGCCTCGGCCGGCACGAGTTCGTGGTCGAGGCGTGGCTCGATCGCTTCGGCGGCTATACCCGCGATCTCCGCAAGAAACTCGATGCCGGCGTCGCGCAGCCGGTCGATCATCTCGAAGGACGCACGCTGGTCGATGCGGCGGTCGCG
>CAZZZX010000508.1:0-2838 GCA_964658585.1 uncultured Novosphingobium sp. | reverse complement strand
ACGCCATGAAGGCGCTGGGCGGCGACCCCAACAAGATCAACCCGCTCCAGCCCGTCGAGCGCCGCCAGCCGCGGCTCCTGTTCGCGCGGGATCAGCGCGTAGCGGAAGGTCAGCGCGGGCTCGCCATCCATCCGCCGCAGCGTCGCGCGCAGCCCGCCGACCAGCCGATGGAGCTGCGCCGAGCGGCGCCGCGCCGCGATCAGGACGCGTGTGTCGGGCGCCTCGTCGTTGGTCATCAACTCGGTTTCGGCGTCGAGCAGTTGCTGGGTGAGATCGAGCACCAGCGCGGCGAGGCCGTCGACCATCGTCCCGATCAGGAACGCCAGCGCCGCGGCGCCGTCCTCGGGCGCGGCGCCGCGGATCAGCCGATCGCGCACCAGATCGGCGCATCGCAGCGGATGCGCGCGCGCGGTGATCAGCATCCGCCCGGTCGCGGCGACACGGAGCACGTCGATCTGCCCGGTGCCGGTCGCCTCCAGGCCGCGCTCGAAATCGTGGAGCACGAGGCCCGCCGCATCGGCCTCGACGACGACGCGCGCATGGCGGTCGGTATCGAGCATCAGCGCCAGCAGAGCCGGCGACAGCCCGGATCGCGTCTCGAGCCAGCGCAGGCTGCGCTGATCCGCGAGATTGAGATGGAGCCAGCGGAAGCGCCCGTCATCGGGCGCCAGATCGGCAGCGAGCCCGGCGCCATGCGCGCCGAGGTCGTAGCACCATACCAGGCCCGGCTGATTGAGCGTCTCGGCGAGTGCGGCGGCGCGATCCTGCGGAGCCGTCATGCGGACCGGGCGCCATAGATCCGCGTCACCGTTCGCCTCGGGCGACGAAGGTCCGTTCCTCCTTCAGCACCGCCGGGCGACGGGACGGGGCCTCGACGTCGCTCGGCCCGAGCGGTAGGGGGCGACCGGACGGCGCTCAGAACACCGCGTGGAACACCGCGTACAGCGTGCCGGCGAGCAGGATCGAGACCGGCAGCGTCAGCACCCAGGCCGCCGCCATGTTGCGTAGCGTCGCGACCTGCAGCCCCGATCCGTTCGCCGCCATCGTGCCCGCAACACCAGACGACAGGACGTGCGTGGTCGATACCGGCAGGCCGAAGCTGTCCGCCAGACCGATCGTCACCATCGCGACGATCTCGGCCGACGCGCCCTGGCCGTAGGTCAGGTGGGTCTTGCCGATCTTCTCGCCGACGGTGACGACGATGCGTTTCCATCCGACCATCGTACCCAGACCGAGCGCGAATGCCACCGCCACCTTGACCCAGGTCGGGATGAAGCGCGTCGCCTTGTCGAGATCGCCCTTGTAGGCGGCGACCGCCTTGCCGGCATCGCCCTTGAACGCGGTCTTGTCGGGGTCGCTGGTCAGCCGCTTGATCGCTTCGGAGGCCAGATACATGTCGTTGCGCATATTCTTGGTCTGGGCGGCGGGAACCTGCGCCAGCGTCCCGTAGCTCGATACCTGCTGGTCGATGCCCTTCACCAGCGCACCAAGCGACGGGATCGTCTCGGGCGCGGCCTTCTTGGTGGAGACGAAGGTCTCGACCGCCTTGGCCGGATCGGCGGCGGCGGCGCCTGCGGATACGCCGGCGATCGCCTGCATCGCGGCGCTGCTGTGGCTGTGGAACTGCGCCTCGTACTGCGCGGGCACCGCGCGATTGAGCGCATAGGCGGTGGGCACCGTGCCGATCAGGATCAGCATGATGAGGCCCATGCCCTTCTGCCCGTCGTTCGATCCGTGCGCGAAGCTGACGCCGGTGCAGGTGAAGATCAGCAGCCCGCGGATCCAGGTCGGCGGCGGGCTGTTGTCCTTGGGCTCCTGGTAGAGCGCCCGGTTCTTGATGAGCACGCGCATCGCGAGGAACAGCAGCGCCGAGAGCGCGAAGCCGAGCAGCGGCGAGAGCAACAGTGCCTCGCCGATCTTGGTCGCCTGCCCCCAGTCGACGCCGCTGGTGCCCGAGCGGCCCTCGATCAGCGAATTGGCGACGCCGACGCCGATGATCGATCCGATCAGCGTGTGCGACGACGAATTGGGGATGCCGAACAGCCAGGTCAGCAGGTTCCAGCAGATCGCCGCGATCAGCAGCGCGAACACCATCGCGAAGCCTGCCGACGAGCCGACTTGCAGGATCAGCTCGACCGGCAGCAGCGAGACGATGCCGAACGCCACCGCCCCGGTGGAGAACAGCACGCCCGCGAAATTGAAGAAGCCCGACCAGACGACCGCGATGTTGGCGGGCATCGAGTGGGTGTAGATCACCGTCGCGACCGCGTTGGCGGTATCGTGGAAGCCGTTCACGAACTCGAAGCCGAGCGCGATCAGCAGCGCGACGAACAGCAGGACATAGGGCAGATAGGCGGTGACGTGGACACCCGCCGCGCTGGCATCGGCATAGACGCTGTAGGCGACATAGCCGATCGCGACGACGATCGCGGCGAGGAAGCCGAGCTTGCCGGCGCCGCCGAGCCCGCCATCGAGATCGGGGCGGCCATGCGGCGTTGCGGATTGGGCAAGCGTGGCGTTCATGGTCTGGCGACTCCCCGTTTGATCCGGAAGGTATGCCGGGATTGTGACAGTTTGGGGATGCGGTTCGCCGGAAAGGTCCGCGCGGCCAGCGCGCGGGGACCGGAAAGCCGCGACACGAGCGGACCGCCCGCCCGTCGATGACTTTCAAATTGATAATGACTTGCAATACAGTTATTGCCTCGCCGCTAATCGAAAAGGGGCGGTGATGACGAAAATCGGTGTGATGGCGCTGTGCATGGCGGCGGGATGGGCGGCGCCGATGCAGGCGGCGGCCTCGGCGGTTCCAGACTCCGTCGATGCCGCTCCCTCGGACGA
>CAZZZX010000507.1:0-2838 GCA_964658585.1 uncultured Novosphingobium sp. | reverse complement strand
GAGACCTTCCAGGATTCGCCGAGCGATATGCTGAGCGGCGTCGGCGAGCGCGGCGGCAGCGCCGAAGCTCCCGCGCTCGAGGAAACGCTGGTTGCGGAGACGACGCTCGTCGACCATCTCACCGCGCAGGCGGGCGAGGCGCTGTCGGGTGGTGACCTGATCGTCGCCGGTCATCTGATCGATGCGCTCGACGAGGCCGGCTATCTCACCGTCAATCTGCGCGAGATCGCGGATCGGCTCGGCGCGCCGCTCGCGCGGATCGAGGCGGTGCTGGCGGTTCTCCAGAGCTTCGATCCGACCGGGGTCGGGGCGCGCGACCTCGCCGAATGCCTCGCGCTCCAGGCGCGCGAGGCGGATCGCTACGATCCGGCGATGGCGGCGCTGATCGCCAATCTCGAGCTGCTCGCGCGCGGCGCGCTGCCGCAGCTGCGCCGTATCTGCGGCGTCGACGAGGAGGACATGGCGGATATGATCCGCGAGCTGCGCGCCTACGATCCCAAGCCCGGCCTGCGCTTCGGCGGCGAGGCGACCGCGCCGGTCGTCCCCGACGTGTTCGTCCGCGCGACGCCGGGCGGCGGCTGGGCGGTCGAGCTCAATTCGGCGACCCTGCCGCGGCTGATCGTCAACCGGCGCTATCGTGCCGAGCTAGCGCAGGGTGCGCGCGACGCGGCGAGCAAGGCGTGGCTCGGCGAGATGACGCAGGGCGCCAACTGGCTCATCAAGGCGCTCGACCAGCGCGCACGCACCATCGTCCGCGTCGCGACCGAGATCGTCGTGCAGCAGGAGGCGTTCTTCCATGCGGGGGTGGAGCAGCTGCGCCCGCTGACGCTGCGCACCGTGGCGGATGCGATCGGGATGCACGAATCGACCGTCAGCCGGGTCACTTCGAACAAATATCTGTTCTGCGCGCGCGGCCTGTTCGAACTGAAGTATTTCTTCGGCAGCGCGATCCAGGCGGCGGACGGCGGCGAGGCGGCGTCTGCCCTGGCGGTCAAGAGCCATATCGCCCGGCTGATCGCCGAGGAGCCGCCGGGCGGCATCCTCTCGGACGACGCGCTGGCGGCGATACTCAAGGACAAGGGCTTCGATATCGCACGGCGCACGGTGGCCAAGTATCGCGAGGCGCTGGGGCTCGGCTCGAGCACCCAGCGGCGGCGGCAGAAGCTGCTGGCGGGTTAGCCGCTCACGCCCACTGCGCGAGCCAGTCGGCCAATCCCTGCGGCGTCATGTGGCGCGCATCGGCAAGCGCGAAGAGATGGCCGTCATTGACCAGCGTGTCGGTCTTGGGGTCGACGATCAGCACCGCGGGCACGCCGTCGAGCCGCTTGGTGATACCGTATCGCGCGGCGATCTGGCCGTTCTTGTCGAAGCGGCCGATATCGACCTTGGCGACGACGAAATGACTGGCGACGAACGGCGCCAGCTCGGGCAGCGCCATCACGCCCGCCAGCACGCGGCAGTCGGTACACCAGTTGCCGCCGAGATCGATCAGCAGCTTCTTGTGCTCGGCGCGCGCCTGCGCGCGCGCGCTGGCCACGATCGCGCTCGCGTCTGCCTTCTCGTCATAGGGCAGCGGCAGCGGCTGGGGCAGCGCCTGCGTGGTGGCGACGGAGACGTGCGGCGCGGGCGTCGCAGCGAGGGCGGGCGCCGCGATCAGCGCGGCGGCGAGGGTGAGCGGGATCGTCTTCATGGCCACCAGGATAGCGTGCGCACGGCGCGGCGCCAGCGAATGCTGCTTGGGCGGATGAAAGTTCGATCGCGGGTGGCGCGAACCCGCGTGACCTTGCGTCCCGCCGCGGCTAACCCGGCGCGATGTCCCGGACCCCGCCCGAAATTCTCCATGACGTGTTCGGCTTCTCGGGCTTTCGCGGCGTGCAGGAACAGGTCGTCGATCGCGTGATGCGCGGCGCCGGCACGCTGGCGGTGATGCCGACGGGGGCGGGAAAGTCGCTCTGCTACCAGCTTCCCGCGCTCGCCCGGCCCGGCACCGCGGTGGTGGTGTCGCCGCTGATCGCGCTGATGCACGACCAGGTGCGCTCCGCCGAGGGCTTCGGGATCAAGGCCGCCGCGCTGACCTCGGCGGACATGGATCGCGACGAGACGATGCGCCGGTTCCGCGGCGGCGAGCTGGATCTGCTGTACGTGGCGCCCGAGCGCGCCTCCAACGAGAGCTTCCGCACGCTGCTGCGCGCGACGCCGCTGTCGCTGTTCGCGATCGACGAGGCGCATTGCGTCAGCGAATGGGGGCATGATTTCCGCCCCGACTATCGCCTGCTGCGCCCGCTGCTCGATGCGTTTCCCGACGTGCCGCGGCTCGCGCTTACCGCCACCGCCGATGCGCATACCCGCGACGACATCCTCGCCCAGCTCGGTCTGCCGCGCGACGGGCTGATCGTCGCGGGCTTCGATCGCCCCAATATCCGCTACACGATCAGCCCGCGCGACGGCGTCGGCGCGCAGCTCAAGGCGCTGCTCGCCGAGCAGCCGGGCGCGGGCATCGTCTATGCCATGACGCGCGACGCGACCGAGCGTCTGGCGGCGCAGCTCGGCGCCGGCGGGCGCCCGGTGCGTGCCTATCATGCCGGGCTCGATCCCGCGGTCCGCGCCAGGAACCAGCGCGATTTCGTCGCGTCTGAGGATATGGTGATGGTCGCCACGGTCGCCTTCGGCATGGGCATCGACAAGCCCGACGTGCGCTTCGTCGCCCATGCCGGGCTGCCCAAGTCGATCGAGGGCTATTATCAGGAGACCGGGCGCGCGGGGCGCGACGGCGAGCCCGCGGTCGCGCACCTGTTCTGGGGGGCGGAGGATTTCGCGCGCGCACGCAAGCGCCTGTCC
>CAZZZX010000506.1:0-2855 GCA_964658585.1 uncultured Novosphingobium sp. | reverse complement strand
CGCTGATCGAGGCGGTGGTCGATGCGCCGCCGGCGGAGCGACCGGCGGCGAGCCGGACACTCGCCGAAGGCGCGCCGGACAGCGGCATCGCCTATAGCGCATCGAAGCGCGGCATCATGATGCTGGTCCGCAAGCGCGCGGTCGAATGGGGGCGGCGTGGTGCGCGGATCGTCTCGATCTCGCCGGGGATCATCGAGACGCCGATGGGCCGGCTCGAGTTCGAGAATGTCCCGGTGACGCACCACATGGTCGCCGCGTCCGCCATGGGGCGGCTGGGCCGGACGGACGAGATCGCCGCCACGATTGCGTTCCTCATCTCACCTGCAGCGTCGTTCATTACCGGCACCGATCTGGTGATCGACGGCGGGACACTGGCCGGCATCGGCGTACCGGCATAGGCTGGATAGGGCGACGGCCGTCGCCGATGTGTCCGGCGCGACGCTGCCTACTCCGCTTCCAGGCCGCGAATGATCAGGTCTACCGCGCGCCGCGCGCGTTCCTCGCCCGCAGTCGAGCGGATCTGCCAGATGAAGCTCAGCAGGAGCTGGAGGTCGCCGGGGTCGGTCGCGCGCCGGATTGCGCCGGCCTCCTCCCCGGCGCGGAGCAGATGCGCGATCGCGTCGATCACGGGACGATAGGCTTCCTCGCGTTCCTGCTCCGACAAGGCGGCCCGCAACACCTCGGCGAAGCCGCGTTGCCGGCGGACGTGCGCGATCAGCTGGTGGCACCAGGCACGCAACGCCGCGATCGCGGGCATCTGGGCGGTCAGGCTGTGCGACAGCGCGATCAGGCTCTCGATCTCGGCGCGATATGCCGCGACGATGAGGGCCTCGCGTGTCGGAAAATGGCGATAGAGCGTGCCCGGCCCGACCGCCGCCGCCTTGGCGATCGAATTGAGCGATGCACCCGGATCATCGGCGAAGGCGCGCTGGGCGGTGGCCAGCAAACGCTCGCGATTGGCCTTTGCGTCGGAACGCGCGGAAAAGGCGGCAGCGCTCATATACCTCTATTGACCTAAACGGAGAACCCTCCGATACTATGTCGCAGATGGGCACGGGAGACCAGAGCCTAAACGCGTAGACGCGAAACGGTCCCCTGGAGATCACGTCGGCGGCGCGCTCGAGTGCCGCCCCAAGGAGCGGAGAGACGCATGAGCTACAACATTCTGATAAAGGGCGGCACGGTCGTCGACGGCCTGAAAAATCCGGCCTTCAAGGCGGACGTCCGCATTTCCGGCGGCAAGATCGTCAAGGTCGGCGCGGACCTCGAGCGCCAAGGCAGCGAGCGCGTGGTCGATGCCACCGGCTGCTATGTCACCCCCGGCTTCATCGAGACGCACAATCATTACGACGCGCCGATGTGGTGGATGCCCAACATGTTCCCGCTGCCCGGCTACGGCGTGACGACGACGATCAACGCCAATTGCGGTTTCGGCGCGGCGCCCGTCCCCGACGACGAGGACGCCAAGATGGCGATGATCAGGATCTTCTCCTTCTTCGAGGACATCCCGCTCCACCCTTTCCTCAGCGAACTGCCGTGGGATTGGAAGAGCTGGCCCGAATATCGCGAGTCGATGCGGCATCATCTCAAGGTGCCGGTCAATTTCGAATTCTTCTGCGGACACCAGTCGCTGCGGCTCGCGGCGATGGGCATGGACGGCACGCGGCGCGCGGCGACCGACGCCGAGATCGCGACGATGTGCGCGATGCTGCGCGAGGCGGTCGAGGCGGGGGCGCTCGGCCTGTCGAGCAACCTGCTCGACTATGACGGCGACGGCAATCCGGTCCCCTCGCTGCTCGCCGAGGACAAGGAATTCTCCGCGCTGTTCGACGTGCTCGACGATTACCCGACCAAGACGCTCGAGATCATCATCGGCATCTTCCAGCGCTTTACGGGCGTCGAGGACATGAAGCGGCTCGAGCCGCTGGTGAAGCATCGCAAGTTCAAGACGCAGTGGCTCGGCATCCCCACCATCACCTACCAGATGCCCAGGGTCGGGGCGCTGAGGGACGAACATGAGCGCTACAAGCGCGAGGGTCTGCCGATTTACACCGGGTTCACGCATGTCGCGCCCGCGACGCAGATCAACTTCAACAGCCCGCTGACCTTCGGGCAGACCAACATCCTCGCCTGGGCCGAATGGGCATCCGAGACCAACACCGCGAAGAAGCTCGCGATGCTCCAGGACGAGGCTTGGCGTGCGACAGCGCGCGCGAGCTGGGACGGGCAATATCCCCAATCGATGTTCCGCCGGCCCGAAACGGTGACCATGCGCGACAGCCAGTATCGCGTCGGCCCGTTCGGCTCGGATGTGAGCTTCAAGCACGTGCTCGAGGCGCGGGGGGGCGATGTTCACCCGTCCGACGTGCTGGCGGACTGGCTGCTCGACAACGGTATCGGCTCGACGCTCGGCTACGACATGCAGAAGGAATCGATCGATCAGATCGTCGCCCTCTTCAAGGACGAGAACGCCCTCGGCAACGTGTCGGATTCAGGCGCGCACGCGCAGATGCTGTGCGGGATCGGCGATCATATCGACATGCTGACCAGCTTCGTGCGCGACAGCGACAGGCTGACGATCGAGGAGGCGGTCTACAGCCTGACCGGCAAGCTCGCCAACTTCTTCGGCCTCACCGATCGCGGCCGGATCGCCGAGGGCCGGAATGCCGATGTCGTGGTGTGGAACATCGCCGAGATCGAACGGCGGCCGATGATCAAGGAATATGACGTGCCGGACGGCTCGGGCGGCCGCGGTTATCGCTATACGCGGATGCCCGCGCCGATGCGGCTCACCATCGTCAACGGCGAGCCGGTGTTCGATGCGGACGCCTTTACCGGCGCCTATCCCGGTCGCA
>CAZZZX010000505.1:0-2855 GCA_964658585.1 uncultured Novosphingobium sp. | reverse complement strand
ATGCTGTTCGCCTGCAAACGCCAGAATACGACATTGGCAAACTTGGGCGTCAGCGCCTTGTGCAGCCGGTAATAGGCAAGGGCATTGGCAAGGATATCATTTGCCTCGGCTGCAGCCAGTCGCTCCAGCGCGCGCAGGCAACTTTCGAGCCGCATCTGCCGCATCCTGTCCGCAAGCGCTTTGCGGGCTTCCTCTGGATTTAGCTCGCGGCCCTGATCGAAAACAGCAACCTGGAACTTCAGGATGCACTCGGAACCCACATCCAGGCGATGGCCGGTGCGATCGTTGTAAATCTCGAAATGGTATCGCAGGCCTTCCTTGTCGCACAGTCGGCAAATTTCTTCTGCCACCTCATGGTCGATCGTCTCTCCAGTAAAGCGCCATTCCCTGAACGCCTCCGGCAGTGTTCCTGCAACCGAAAGTGGCAAGATATTCTCTCGTACACGTCTGGGATAACTCTCCATGTCCGTGCTCTCCGGTATCAGACAAGCAATACGCCTGATCGTAACGGCTGCGAAGGAATCACTTTTCCGGTCGGCCGCGCCCCTGGCGTGGTGCTCGGCATCAAAAATACATCGCCTCTCAAGCGGCGGGACAGCGAACGAATGGATCGACGCAATCCGCCAGAAACATTGCTTCGACATGATGACCCGATCCTTCCGCAAGGCTTCGAGCCATCAGCGGCAACTCGCGCACTGAACGTGCGACATCATCCAGAGCGATGGGCGTTGCCGACTCTGGCGGATCAATGCGCAGGACATTGTTCTTGCCTACAAGCAGATAGGCTTGGCCAAGGGCGTTCTTTGACTGAGCGCGTGCTGCCGCCGAAAAGGCGCGCATCAATGCCCATTGCCGGATGCCGCCCGCCCGCGCGTTCTCATCCACCGTGAACTGGGCCTCGCCAGTCCCAATGCTCAGGATACGGATATTTTCGCGGGGGATATCAAAACAGGCGAGCACATCCACGAGCGCATTCATCACCGGGTTGTTGGCCCATACACCGCCGTCGATCATGACATATCCATCGTCCTCGACCCCGGGGTAATAGGACGGCGCCGCAGTGGTGTGCAGCGCGACATGCGCGAACTTCTTGTGGCGGTCCTTCTGATAATCCGGGTGATGCGGCGTCTTGTAGAGGAAGGGTTCGCCAAATCGCCCTTCGAAGCTCGGAATAACGAGACGGGTTCTGGCATGATCGAGCACCGCTTCCCCGAAGATCGCGAGCAACTCCTCTTTCAAGATACCCTGATCGTGCTTTGGCCGCGAGATCCACCGGAGGATGCGATGCCATTTGCGCCACCCGTTCAATGCCGGGAATATGCGCTCCCCACGTTCGACATAGATCCGAAGCGCGTCGCGCGCGGTCAAGCCATGCGCCAGGGCCAGCGCGATGATGCCACCCGTCGACGTCCCAGCCACCATGTCGAAGCAGCTCGCAATGGACCGGCCACCGAGAAAGCGCTGCTCAAGCTCGGCGAGATAGGCGGCGGGAAAGACGCCCCGAATGCCTCCGCCATCGATCGACAGGATGCGGAAGATACAATCCTTCGGCCACGGCTGCTTGACGCGCATATGCTGGATGGTGCCATCCGAGCGTCGGGCAGGAACGTAGGTCATGCGGTGCCAACCAAGTTGGGGACGGCCGCACCATGACGGCCACCGCCGGTCCAGCGACCCGTCATGAGCCAGAGTTCGTAACAAGCGAGCCAATCGCATGCCCACGGCACCGTCGTCTCCGCGATCGCCATCGACGGATCCCATTGGTCTGCCGCAGGATCGAAGAGGCAAAGGGTCGGATCATTCGCGGGTGGGTAAACATGCGGGAGCTGGCCCTCGGCGTTGTCCGGAAGCCGGACCAGCTTTGGCCCCATGACGCGGACGCGAGGAAAATCGCCCAGGCTGTAGCGGATTTCCAGGGTGAACCGGGTGAACTGGGGTCGGACATCCCCGGTCCACCGGGCGCTCTGCTCTCGACGGTCCAATCCCCGCACGGCGAATCCGGGCCATGCCCGACTCATCGCGGCGCGCTGCGCCTCGATGGTGAGCGCGCGCCCATCCATCAGATGCGGGTACCGTAGAAGCTATGCGGGTGGGCCCGGACAATGCTCGGGCTGGCAACGGCCGCGACAACGCCCGCGCTCGGCAGAAGCAGGCCGCCCCTACGAGTATAACGCTGCTCGGCTGACTGGACTCCCGCGCCGATTTCTTCCGCCATGCGATCCGCCGCCTTCGTGACGACGCGATCCCCGAAGCGATTGCGAAGCCAATCCATTAATCGATCGGGGAACATCGCGCCGCGCTTCGCGGATTCGAGACCCGCGACGAGATCCTTGAGGTGGTCGGCAAACTCATTCTGCTGAGCAACGTTCTCGGGCCAGCGGTCCGTGAAGACGTCGTCCGCGCAAACCGGATTCGCCACATGCAGCTTGCGGCCATAGAGCGACGCACTCTCGATATCGCCGATAATCCAGTTCGCGATCCGGATGACCATCTCGGAAAGTGTGCTATCCGGCTTCGCCGCCACGCCAGCATAATAGGACAGCATAACCGAAGGCGGGATGCGCCCCTGATAACTGGCATAACGGATGTTGCGGAACCTCTTCACGATCTGCAACGCGAGCGTCGCCATATTCTTGACGGTAAACTCGCACTGATCAGGAACCTCATCGACTTCGGCATCGGCGCGAATCCCGCCTGCCTCGAGATCGAGCCAGCGATCACGAAACGCCTTGGCCAAGCGATATTCCAGCGGCGTCCTCTCGCGATACCAGTTGGCAAAGCCGAAGGCGTTCATGTCAACGAGACAGTCGTCGGCCGAAGGCTGCGGCCCCTTGCCATGGGTAATAAAACTTTCG
>CAZZZX010000504.1:0-2858 GCA_964658585.1 uncultured Novosphingobium sp. | reverse complement strand
CGTGCCGTGCCGGTCGGTGCCCTTCAGGATGGGTCGGCCGAAGCCGATCGAGAAGATGTCCGCCTTCACCCCGCACCAGCGGCCGACGAGATAATGGCCGAGCTCGTGGATGAAGACCAACGGGCCGATCACCAGCAGGAAGCATCCTGCCGACCAGACGAGTGTCGCGATCGCGTTCACGCAGCAATCTTCTCCATCACCGCGCCCGCCGCGGCTCTCGCGCGGGCGTCGATCGCGATCACGTCCTCCAGCGTCCGGGGTGCCGGCGGGTCGCATCGATCGAGCGTATCGCCCACGATTGCGGCGATATCGAGGAAACCGATCCGTCCGGTTAAGAAAGCGGCGACCGCGGCTTCATTCGCGGCATTGAGCACCGCGGGCCGTGCCCCGCCTGCCGCGAGCGCGGCACGCGCCAGCGCGAGCGCCGGGAAGCGCACCTCGTCGGGCGCCTCGAACTCGAGCCGGCCGACCGCGGCGAGATCCAGCGGCGTCGCCGGCGTCGCCATCCGCTCGGGCCAGGCGAGCGCGTGCGCGATCGGGATACGCATGTCGGGCGAGCCGAGCTGGGCGAGCACCGAGCCGTCGATATATTCGACCATCGAATGCACCACCGACTGCGGATGGACGAGCACCGCGAGCCGGTCCGCGCCGACCGGGAACAGATGATACGCCTCGATCAGTTCGAGGCCCTTGTTCATCATCGTCGCCGAATCGACCGAGATCTTGGCGCCCATCGACCAGTTGGGATGCTTGACCGCCTGCGCCGGCGTCACCGTCGCCATCTGCTCGCGCGTCCAGGTGCGGAACGGGCCGCCGCTCGCGGTCAGCACGATGCGGCGGACACGGCTCGGATCGGGCTCGTAGCACTGGAACACCGCATTGTGTTCCGAATCGACGGGCAGCAGCGTCGCGCCGCCGGCCTGCGCCGCGCGCATCATGATCGCACCCGCCGAGACCAGCGATTCCTTGTTGGCGAGCGCCACCGTCCGGCCCGTGGCCAGCGCCGCCATGGTGGGTCGCAGACCGGCCAGCCCAACGATCGCCGCCATCGTCCAGTCCGCGCCCCGCGCGGCGGCCTCGACGATCGCCTCGGGCCCGGCGGCGGTCGCGATGCCGGTGCCCGCCAGCGCCTCGCGCAGCGCGCCGTGGAGCGCGGGATCGCCGATCACCGCGAGCGCCGCATGCGTGCGCCGGGCGGCGTCGGCGAGGCCCGCCACATTGGCCTGCGCGGTCAGCGCCTCGACCCGGAAGCGGTCGGGCGCGCGCTCGATCAGGTCGAGCGTCGAGGTGCCCACCGAGCCGGTCGCCCCCAGGATCGTCACGCTCCGCATCGTCGGATCAGTCAATGTCAAATCACCCCCAAGGCGACCAGCGCCGCGACCGCGCACGCGACCGGCACGACGCCGTCGAGCCGGTCCATGACGCCGCCATGTCCGGGCAGGATACGCCCCGAATCCTTGACGCCCGCCCGCCGTTTCATGGCACTTTCGTAAAGGTCGCCGCCCTGCGCGGCAATCGCCAGCACGCCGGCGCACGCCGCCAGCCGCAACGGGACGTGCAGCACCCGCGCCAGTACGAAGCCGACCACGATCGCGCAGACCATGCCGCCGATCAGCCCCGCCCAGGTCTTGTTGGGGCTGAGCACCGGCGCGAGCTTCGGTCCGCCGATCCGCCGGCCCGCGAAATAGGCGCCGATATCGGTCGCCCACACGATCGCCAGCGTCCAGAGCGTCAGCCCGATCCCGTCATACTGGCCTTGCAGATAGAGCAGCGCGAGTGCCGGCAGCCCGGCATAGAGCATCCCCAGCGCGAGCCGCGGCGCGCGGGCGACGGCGAGCACCAGCAGCGACGCCAGGCCGAGCCCGATCACGCCGGCGACATCGGGCGTGTCGGCGGCCGGATGCTCGAGCAGCATCGCGAACAGAACGCCGACGATCGCCAGCCAGACCTGCCAGCGCGGCGCGGCGATCATGCCCGCCCATTCGACCGTCATCGTCAGCGCGGCGGCGAGCACCAGCGTCCAGAACGGCGTGCCGCCGACCACCAGACAGAGCGTCGCCACCGCCACCAGCACCAGCCCGGTCACGGTGCGGAGGCCGAGATCGGAGCGCCGGGGCGCCGCCGCCGCGATGCCGTTCACAGGCCCCCGTAGCGGCGCTCGCGCCGCGCGAACGCCCGGCAGGCGGTATCGAGCGCGGCGTGATCGAACTCGGGCCACAGCATGTCGGTGAAATAAAGCTCGGCATAGGCCGCCTGCCACAGCAGGAAGTTGGACAGCCTGACCTCGCCCGAGGTCCGCACCAGCAGATCGAGCCGCGGCAGCGCGGCGCTGTCCAGCCGCGCGTCGATCGCCGCCTCGTCGAGCGCATCGGGATCGATCTCGCCGGCGCGCGCCTCGCGCATCAGCCGGCGGGTGACGCGGAGCAGTTCGTCCTGCGCGCCGTAGTTGAGCGCGATCGCGAGCTTGAGCCCGCGATTGGCGGCGGTCGCGGCGATCGCCTCGTCGAGCAGCCTGACGATGTCGGGCTCGAGCTTGCGCCAGTCGCCGATGATGTGGATCTGCACGCCGTTGCGGCCGAGCTCGGCGAGCTCGCTGCGGATATAATGGCGCAGCAGCCCCATCAGATCCGCGATCTCGGCGGCCGGCCGCCGCCAGTTCTCCGACGAGAAGGCATAGAGCGTCAGCGCCTCGAGCCCGATCTCGCCCGCCGCGCGGACGGTGCGCCGTACCGCCTCGGCACCGGCGCGATGCCCCGCGACGCGCGGTAGCCGGCGCGCCTTCGCCCAGCGGCCATTGCCGTCCATGATGATCGCGACATGGCGCGGCAACGCCGCCGCCGAACCGCCGCCCCCGGATT
>CAZZZX010000503.1:0-2858 GCA_964658585.1 uncultured Novosphingobium sp. | reverse complement strand
GGAAAATTGACGACCCAAGGCGCATTCTGATCTTGATCCTTGGGTCGGCGCAACGGATCGGGCGGATAGAAACCGGCGCCTGCAATCGTCAGGCTATGGCCCTGGCCCGAATCCCCTTTCCATCCGGGATTGCCATCGCCGAAGACATCGAGGCTCAGAGCATGGCGGCGCTCGTCGTAAGCCCACGAAACCTTGTCCGGCGTGAGAAAATCCGCCTGTTGATGCCAATAGGTTTTCAGCGCCCGGTCGGCGTCGTCGACGGTCATACCAGCAAGTTGGGTCCGAATGACAAACGCCTCGTCGCCACGCAGGATGTTGCGGATATGAACGTCCGCGTCGTGGTCGACGCCGGCAGTAGCGTCGATATCCACGATACCCGTCAACGAAGGGAATTGGTCGTCATGTGGCGCGATCTTCTCCAGCGTCGCTCCAAACGCCGTCAGCGGTAACGCCCACCGATACGGCAACGGGAGATTGTCCAAATAGCGGTCGCCGAGCCGCGTGCCATCAAGCCACACGATCTTGCCAGAGACAATGGCGCGAACGATGACGTGATCGAAAACGCTCGGTCCAGGCAACCGTTGGTCGAGGCCATCACCTCCCTGTGAGTTGACCAGAGCGGGTTCGGCTTCGATTCCTAGCTCGCGAAGCAACGCGACGAGCAGCACCGCCTTCGCCTTGCAATCGCCGAAGCGCCGCTGCCACGTTTCATCGGCGCTCGAAGGAATATAGCTGCCGCCGTTGAGCGCGACAAACACGTAGCGAATTCGATCCTCAACCAGTTGCAACGCCGCTTGGGCGCGCACCGTGGGATCGCCGCTTCGGACTGCAATCGCAGCCGCTTCGGCTTTTATCGGAGAGTTTACGCCGAGGCTTGCCGCCTTGTCGAACAGCGGCGCAAGTCGGCGCGACACGTCCTGCCAGCTTCCAAAGTCAGAATACTCTACCAGCCGACGGACATTGTACCGCGCAGGCGCCCCCTCTGTCGGGATCACGCCGGTCGGTTCACGCAACGTAACGTCGAGGGTCGTCAGTCCCCCCGACGTGCTTGGCTCAACATTGGGCATATCCGTAGTGGTTCGCCACTCTAACGATCGAACGGCCGGCCAGCTTAGCCGAAAACGGAATGTCCCTGTCGTGCCAACCACCGGAAATTGAGACAGCCCGGCGACACGGCCGTCGAAGCCGGGCTCCCGCCTGTCCACGGTCACGGCGAGCGCAATCTCGTCGCCGACCTCCAAGCCGGGTATCTGCAGAGTCGCGGTCTTCTGCCCGGTGAGCGTCGATTGTTCGAGCTGAGCCTCGCGCTGTAGGATTATAAATTTGGTCGACGCGAGGACGTCGGTGGTCTGTGCGTTACGGATCAGGCGAATGTAATGAATAGTCATCGCGCCCGTGTCGGGTCTCCAACTCAAAGTCAGATTTCCCGCAGGAAGACCCTCGGGCTTCAGAATTTTCAGACGATATGCCGTATAATTCTGTTCGGTGCCGTCTGGCGTGATACGTACCTGATTGTCGAGATAGCTGAACCGCAGCGCCGCATCCGCTGAAGTGACTTTTTCAGATGTGGTCGGCGGGTTAAGCACCCAAGGTGCCGGCGGCCGGTAAATCACGCTGTCTTTCGTCGCAGCGCTTGCGATGGACGAGCCCGCAAGGCCGGCCAAGGCAAAAAGAACCCGCTTCAAACCGCCCCCCGCATTTCACTCAAGCTGCTCCATGACGTGCGAGTATGCAAGGGGCGATGACCTGTGCGGGGATCGCGGGCGCTTGATCGAAACGTCGTACCAGCAACGCGTGGCTCCCCCGTAGCGGACATACACGCAAGGCGCTGCGGGATGGCTGTCGGAGCAGGCGCCCGCACCCATCGCAATATTCCTGTTTGGGCCGAGCATCGTACTCGGCTTGCGCGCGATCGGCGTTGTCACCGGATTTAGTCACTTCAGTTTCCCCAAAACTCGCCGTTTATCGCCGGCGCGCGGCACTCGCATTTAGTCTAGGGAGAGGCCAATCGCCCGCGGTTGCGCAAGCCGCAGGGCGTCGTCACCCCCGCCCCGCCCCGATCTGGTCGCGGCGGAAGCAGCCGGCGGCGTGATCGTTGACGAGGCCGGTCGCCTGCATCCAGGCATAGACGATCGTCGGGCCGACAAACTTGAAACCGCGATGCTTCAGCGCCTTCGAGATGCATTCGGACAGCGGGGTCGTCGTATGCGCGCCATGCCCGTCGCCGATCAACGGCCGGCCATCGACGAACGACCAGCAGAAATCGGCGAAATCCTCGGCCCTCGCCGCCATCTCCTGATAGATCCGCGCGCCACGGATCGTCGCTTCGATCTTGGCGCGCGAACGGATGATGCCGGCGTCACCGAGCAGCCGCGCGACATCCGCCTCGCCGAACCGCGCAACCCGGGCCGGCTCGAAGCCCGCGAAGGCGGCGCGGAACGCCTCGCGCTTGCGCAGCACGGTGATCCAGGCGAGCCCGGCCTGGAAGCCGTCCAGCATCAGCTTTTCCCACAGCGCACGCGGATCGCGCTCGGGCACACCCCATTCCGTGTCGTGATAGGCACGCATCAGCGGATCGTGTCCCGCCCAGGCGCAGCGCTGGAGCGGGGCGGCGGTCATCGCGCCCGGCGGCTGTCACCGCCGAGCGACACGGGCGAACGTCCCTCGGACATCCGCTGTTTCCGCTTCACTCCCACTCGATTGTTTAAATCGCCCATAAGCCATTGAGAGATAAGCAATATTATCTCCTTTTGACGGTCCGTTGCCGACCATGGGACCGTCAAAATGCTACGCTTCTGATTTGATTGGAGAAAATACTCAAAAAATCTTTTTTGCGGTTTCGGCACCTATCGAGGTCA
>CAZZZX010000502.1:0-2859 GCA_964658585.1 uncultured Novosphingobium sp. | reverse complement strand
CGACGTGGTCGGATAGCGCTCGACCAGCCACGACTCGATCCCGTGCTTCGCCAGAAAGATCGCCGAGGACAACCCGCAGCCCGCGCCACCCACGATCAGCACCGGCGTCTCGATCAGCTTCATGCCGTCCTCGTCCTGTTGGCGGGCGATCGTCTCGGCGCCGCCCTCGCGCAGCTTGTCCTGCAACCTGACCAAATAGTCAATCTCATGTCTCGGCCGAGGCCGGCATGGCGGGCCATTGCTCGACATAGGCGTTGACCTGGAACGGATCGAAATATTCGCGCACGGTGTGGACCTTGCCGTCGCGCACGAAGAAGATCAGCAGATAGTTGTTCTCGTAGCGCGCGCCCCCCGGCCCCACCCCGGCCGAGCGCGCCTCGATCACCACGCGGTCGTCCTCGGCGGTGGCGTTGTCGACGGTGAACGAAAAACTGTCGAAGCCGCCCAGGAAGCCGGTGAGCAGTTCCATGATCCCGGGCTTGTCGCGATAGCCGCCGAACGCGAAACGATCGCCGCGGAACGGTACGGACCAGGAGCCGTCCTCGTGCAGCAGCGCGAACAGTTCGGTCAGGTTGCGCTCGCTCAGATGGCGCGCGACCTCGATCACAGCGCCTTGTTGGTTGCAGCGGACATGATCGTCTCCCTCAGCGCGCCAGCAGGCCGCCGTCGATCGGCAGCTCGACGCCATTGACGAACCGCGCCTCGTCGGACGCGAGATAGACGCAGCCCCAGGCGACGTCCTCGGGCTCGCCGTTCCAGCCGCCGGGCTGCTGCGCGGTGTAGGCCGCACGCGTCGCGACGGGATCGTCGGCACGATCGAAAATGCCTTGCAGCATCGGCGTCTCGATCACGCCTGGATGGATCGAATTGGCGCGGATCCGCTGCGTCGCATGTTCGATCGCGGTCGATTTGGTGAAGGTCCGCACCGCCCCCTTCGACGCGCAATAGGCGGCATAACCGGGCGCGCCGACCACGCCATAGGCCGACGAGATGTTGACGATCGCGCCGCCGCCGCCGCGCAGCATCGCGGGCACCGCGTGCTTGGTGGTCAGGAACACGCCGCGCGCGTTCACCGCCATGATCCGATCCCACTCGTCGACGGTCAGGTCGATGTCCGAGCCCTGCCCGGGTACGCCCGCGCACGCGATCGCCGCATCGAGCCGCCCCCAGGCGGACAGCGCCGCCTCGACCGCCGCGACGATGTCGGCCTCCGCCGTGACGTCGGTGCGGACGAAGCGGATGTCGCCGGGCCGCGCCGCGATCAGCTCGATCAGCCGCGCGTCGAGCGGCTCCTGGCGATCCGCCACGATCACCTTGGCGCCCTCCGCGACGAACAGGCGCGAGGCGGCGCCGCCGATCCCCGATGCGCCGCCGGTGATGACCGCGACCTTGCCTTGCAGACGGTTCGCCATGTGCATTCCTCTCGTTATTGTGGTGCCGGCAGGGCGTAGGCGACGATCTGGTCGCCGAGCGGCGACTGCAGCATGACGTGTCCGCCCGCCGCGATCAGCACGTACTGACGACCCGTCCTGGGCGAGACATAGGTCATCGGATTGGACTGACCGCCTGCGGGCAGGCTCGCCCGCCACAGCTCGCGTCCGGTGCCGGTGTCGAAGGCGCGAAACGCGCGCTCCTGCGTGGCGCCGATGAACACCAGCCCGCTTCGCGTCGTCAGCGAACCGGCGAACATCGGCATCCCCATCGGCAGCGGCAGGTGAGAGTGTATCCCGAACGGCCCGCTGTCGCGCGCCGATCCGATCGGCTCGGACCAGACGAGCCGGCGCGTGCGCATGTCGATCGCGGAGATCTTGCCATAGGGCGGCTGGTTGCACGGCACGTTGAGTGGCGAGACCAGCCCGATCAGCAGGATTCCATAGGGGGTGCCCTTCTGCGGCTGCGGGACCGAATAATTGTGCATCTGCCCGGCCGCGGCGGCGATGCGGCGATCGGCCTCGGCGCGGGGCACCAGTTGGGCGATCGTACCGTAATAGATGCTGTTGACGATCATCAGCCCGCGTTCGGGATCGTAGGAGACGCCGCCCCAGTTCATCCCGCCGCCGATGCCGGGATAGATCAGCGCCTCGTCCGTCGCGGGCGGCGTGGCGGTGCCGTCATAGCGGAGCTGCCGGAACCTGATGCGGCACCAAAGCTGGTCGATCGGGGTCAGTCCCCACATCCGGCTCTCGCTGAGCGGCGGCCCGACGAATTCGGGCATCCCGACCGAATAGGGCTGGGTCGCCGCGGTCCAGTCTCCGAGCACGCCGTGACGCTGCGGCGCGGGCCGCTCGACCACGGGCGCGATCGGCCGGCCGGTGCGACGATCGAGCAGGAAGATCTCGCCGCGCTTGGTCGGCTGCGCGAGCGCGGGCACGCTGCGGCCGGCGACCGGCACGTCGAGCAGCGTCGGCTGCGATCCGACGTCGTAATCCCACAGGTCGTGATGCGCGGTCTGGAACGCCCAGCGCATCGCGCCGCTGGTGGCGTCGAGCGCGACGATCGCGCTGCCCAGCCGGTCCGCCACGGGCGAGCGATTGCCGCCCCAGTGATCGGGCGTCGGATTGCCGAGCGGGACGTAGACGAGGCCGAGCCCCTCGTCGGCACTCATCGGCGCCCAGCTGTTGGGGGTCGAGCGGGTATAGGCTTTTCCCGGGCCGGGCTCGGCATGGTCGGTGGGGCGGCCCATGTCCCACGCCCAGGCGAAGCGGCCGGTCGCGACGTCGTAGCCGCGGATCACGCCGGACGGCTCATCGGTACTCTGATCGTCCGCCACCCACCCGCCGAGCACGATGCGCCCGCGCACGATCACCGGTGCCGAACTCACGTAATAGAAGCCCTTGTCGACGATGCCGAGACCGGGGG
>CAZZZX010000501.1:0-2862 GCA_964658585.1 uncultured Novosphingobium sp. | reverse complement strand
TTGGCCGATCGCAATCGTTCGGGAAGCCGAAATGCCGGCGCCCGCGCCGGCACCGAGCTGCTGCGGCGGCATTCCACCGCGCGGCGCCGAGTTGCGGGCGAAGCGCGAGACCTCGCCGCCGGTGGTGAAGGTGGTGCCGCTGTCCTGCGGCTGGCTGGCGACGGCGAGCATCATCTGCTTCTCGGCCTTGGGATCGGTGCCGGCGGGAACCTTGACGGTACCGCCGGCGATCGCGTGCTCGAGCTCCTGGGTGTCGTCGGCGAGCGGGCGCAGCGACAGCGAGAGCGCGCCGAGCTTCTGCGACACCGCGATCTTCTCGGCGAGCTTGGGGGTCGCCTCGACCGTGACCATGTTGAAGTTGCTGACCGTGGTCTTGCCGTCGGGCGTCGGCACGTTGTCGGTGCGCTGGTCGGTGGCGAGCACGCGGACGTTGCGCAGGATCGTCTCGGCGGTCTTGAGACCGGGCGTGCCGTCGGTGCCGGCGAGCTCCTCGGTCAGCACCACGTCGACCCGGTCGCCCGGGAAGACGAAGCCCGCGACCGCGCTGGCGCCCGAGACCGCGACGGTCACCGCGCGCATCCCCGGGCTCAGCGCCGCGGCGAGGAAGCCGCGGTCGCCGGGCGAGACCAGCGAGCCCTGGGTTAGCGGCTGGCCCGCGCTGATCGCGTTGCGCACGACCCACCCGGCCATCTTGCCGGGCTCGACGCCGGGGGCGCCCTGGACGTAATAGGCGCCGTCGATGACGTCCTTGGGCCAGGGTTGGAACTTGAAGCTGTCCGGCCCCAGGATCGTGCCGACCGGCAGCGGCTTGGTCGCGACCAGCACCTGCGGTCCGGTGGGCGCCGCGGCGGCGGCCATCACCATCGGAGCACTGCTGGCGTTCGACATGTGCCTGGCCATCACCGCGGTGACCGCGGCGACGACCAGGGCGCCGATCAGCAGCGCGAGCTTCTTTGCATCCATGGTATCGATTGCCCCCGGGCAAGATCTGTTTCAGCGGTCTTCATGACCCGAAATGGTAAAGATATCGTTCGGCGAATATCGGCATGGCGGCGAGCGAGATGGCGACGCCGTACGGGATTTCCGGCTTGCCCTCGCCGTGGCGCAGCCGGTGCCAGACCATCGTCGCGACGGTCAGCACGCCGCCGCCGATCGCCATCCAGACCAGCATCGACAGGAAATCGACGGGCAGCAGCCACAGCCCGAGCGCCGCGATCAGCTTGACGTCGCCGCCGCCCATCGCGCCGATCGCGAACGCCGCCATGAACACCGCGAGTGCGGCGCCCGCGATACCGATCTGCAGTGCCGCGCCGGGCCACAGATCGACCCCGGTGGTCCACCACCAGAGCGGCGCGGCGAGCGCGATGGCGGCGTTGAGGCCGTTGGGGATGATCCGCGCGCGCAGATCGGTGACGATGGCGAGCGCCAGCGCGGCGATCAATCCACCGGCGAGCAGGGCGAAGAGCGGCTGATGCATGGGTTTGCACCCTAGACGGCGTGGCTTGCCAAACCGTAACCACGCGCTCGATGGCAGCCGTCGCTCCCGCCGAATCGCCGTTCGACCGCCGCCGCCATCCGGCCGCGCTGGCGTTCGCGCCATGGATCGCCCCCGATGGCTGGCGGCATCGCGCCTATCGCTGGGCGCAGGCGCCGGGCGCCGGCGTGCGCGGCAGCCTGATCTTCCAGACCGGGCGCGCCGACTTCATCGAGAAATATCTCGAGACCTGCGATCATTTCCATCGCGCCGGCTGGGCGGTCGAGGGGTTCGACTGGCGCGGACAGGGCGGCTCGGGGCGGCTCGGCGCGGACCCGCATGTCGACGATCGCGACGGGTTCGCGGTGCTGATCGACGATCTCGCGGCGTTCGTCGCGGGGTGGCGCGTGCGTACGCCCGGCCCGCATGTCGCGGTCGCGCATTCGCTGGGCGGCTATGTCCTGCTCGCGATGCTGGCGGCGCGCGGCGTCGTCCTCGACGCGGCGGTGCTGGTCGCGCCGATGCTGGCGCTCAACAGCGGGTGGCTGCCCGCGCCCGCGGCGCGGCTGATCGCGCGGCTCGCGGCGGCGAGCCCCTGGGGCCGCCTCGCCGCCTGGCCCGACCGCCGGATCGAGCCGCGCCGCCAGTTGCGGCTGACCGCGGACAAGACGCGCTACGACGATTCGCAGTGGTGGAAGACGGTCGATCCGTCGCTCGCGCTCGGTCCGCCGAGCTGGCGGTGGCTGGACGCCGCCTTCGCCGCGGGCGCGGGCATCGCCGACCTGCCGCTCGCGCGCGTGGCGACGCCGGTGCTGCTGCTCGCCCCCGATCTCGATCCGCTGGTGCGCGCCGGTTCGGCGGACCGGGTCGCGGCCTTGCTGCCCGACGCCGCGGTGCGCCACTTCCCGACCGCGCGCCACGAGCTGCTGCGCGAGGCCGATGGCGATCGCGACGCCGCGCTCGCCGCGATCGACGCGTTCCTCGATGCACGGGCGCCGCGGCGGTGAGGCGCGTCGACATCGCGATCGTCGGCGCGGGCATGGCGGGCGCCAGCCTCGCCGCCGAGCTCGCGCCGCACGCGCGCGTCGCGCTGGTCGAGGCTGAACCGCAGCCGGGCTATCACGCCACCGGGCGATCCGCCGCCTTCTGGTCGCAGACCTATGGCGGTCCCGGCGTGCTGCCGCTGACGCTGGCCTCCGAAGGGCTGCTGCGCACGCCGCCGCCGGCCTTCGCCGAGCGCGGCTTCCTCAGCCCGCGTGGCGAACTGCTGCTCGCCGATGCCGCCGGCGTCGATGCGCTCGCCCGCACCGAGGCGGCGTTCGCGGGCAGCGGCATCGTCTTCGCGCATCCCGACGAGGATGCGATCCGCGCGATCGTGCCGGGCCTGC
>CAZZZX010000500.1:0-2864 GCA_964658585.1 uncultured Novosphingobium sp. | reverse complement strand
ATGATCGGCGGCGGCCATGGCGCCGCCACCACCCGACGGTTCGGCGATATCTACAATCCGAGCACCGGCCAGGTGCAGTCGCGCGTGACGCTGGGCGGGCAGGCGGATCTCGAGGCGGCGGTGCAGGCCGCGCTCGCGGCGCAGCCGAAATGGGCAGCGACCAATCCGCAGCGCCGCGCGCGCGTGATGTTCGCGTTCAAGGCGCTGGTCGAGGCCAATATGCAGGAGCTCGCCGAGCTGCTGTCGTCCGAGCACGGCAAGGTCGTGGCGGATGCAAAGGGCGACATCCAGCGCGGGCTCGACGTGGTCGAGTTCATGTGCGGGCTGCCGCACCTGCTCAAGGGCGAATATACGGTCAGCGCCGGCCCCGGCATCGACGTCTATTCGATGCGCCAGCCGATCGGCATCGGCGCGGGCATCACCCCGTTCAACTTCCCGGGGATGATCCCGCTATGGATGGCGGCGCCCGCGATCGCGTGCGGCAATGCCTTCATCCTCAAGCCGTCCGAGCGCGATCCGTCGGTGCCCAACCGCTTCGCCGAGCTGTTCAGGGAAGCCGGCCTGCCCGAGGGCGTGCTGTCGGTGGTGCATGGCGACAAGGAGATGGTCGACGCCATCCTCGATCATCCCGCGATCGGCGCGGTGAGCTTCGTCGGCTCGTCCGACATCGCGCAATATGTCTATTCGCGCGGTGTCGCCGCGGGCAAGCGCGTGCAGGCGATGGGCGGCGCCAAGAACCACGGCATCGTCATGCCCGACGCCGATCTCGATCAGGCGGTCGCGGACATCATGGGCGCGGCCTATGGCTCGGCGGGCGAGCGCTGCATGGCGCTTCCCGTCGTGGTGCCGGTCGGCGAGGAGACCGCGACCCGGCTGCGCGCCAAGCTGATCCCGGCGATCGAGGCGCTGAAGGTCGGCGTGTCGACCGATCCCGATGCGCATTACGGCCCGGTGGTCACCGGCACGCACAAGGCCAAGGTCGAGAACTACATCCAGATGGGCGTCGACGAGGGTGCCGAGCTGGTCATCGACGGCCGCGGTCTCAAACTGCAGGGCCACGAGGAGGGCTTCTTCATCGGCCCGTCGCTGTTCGATCACGTCACCACCGACATGACGACCTACAAGGAGGAGATCTTCGGCCCCGTGCTGCAGATCGTGCGCGCGAAGGATTTCGAGGAGGCCGTCGCGCTGCCCTCCAGGCACCAGTACGGCAACGGCGTCGCGATCTTCACGCGCAACGGCCATGCCGCGCGCGAGTTCGCGGCCCGGGTCAATGTCGGGATGGTCGGGATCAACGTGCCGATTCCGGTGCCGGTCGCCTATCATTCGTTCGGCGGGTGGAAGCGCTCGGCGTTCGGCGATCACAACCAGCACGGCATGGACGGCGTGCGTTTCTGGACCAGGGTCAAGACGATCACCGGCCGCTGGCCCGATGGCGGCGCCGACGGCGCGTCTGCCTTCGTCATCCCGACGATGGCGTGACGCGATGAGCGACTATGAGACGATCCTGGTCGAGCGCCACGACGCGGTGACGCTGGTGCGGCTCAACCGGCCGCAGGCGCTCAACGCGCTCAACACGCAGGTGCTGGCCGATCTGATCGCCGCCTTCGCCGCCTATGACGCGGATCCGGCGCAGCGCTGTCTGGTGCTGACCGGCAGCGAGAAGGCGTTCGCGGCGGGCGCCGACATCAAGGAGATGCAGCCCAAGGGCTTCGCGCAGATGTTCGCCGAGAACTTCTTTGGCGGGTTCGAGCGGGTGACCGCGACGCGCAAGCCGTGGATCGCGGCGGTGGCGGGCTTCGCGCTCGGCGGCGGCTGCGAGCTGGCGATGATGGCGGACTTCATCCTCGCCGCGGATACCGCCAGGTTCGGCCAGCCCGAGATCAAGCTCGGCGTCGCGCCCGGCATGGGCGGATCGCAGCGGCTGACCCGCGCGGTCGGCAAGGCCAAGGCGATGGAGATGTGCCTGACCGGCCGGATGATGGGCGCGGACGAGGCCGAGCGCGCCTCGCTGGTCAGCCGCGTGATCCCCGCCGCCGACCTCGTCGCGGAGGCGCTCAAGACCGCGCAGGCGATCGCGGCGATGCCGCCGCTCGCCGCCATCGCCAACAAGGAGATGGTCGACGCGGCGTTCGAGACCGGGCTCGCACAGGGCATCCGTTTCGAGCGCCGGCTGTTCAACGGCCTGTGCGCGACCGACGACAAGGCCGAGGGCATGGCCGCCTTTGTCGAGAAGCGGCCGGGCGACTGGACGGGTCGCTAGGCCAGGGAACACGGCCCGGCAGGGAGGGGTCGTAGCGGGCGTTCGCCACGAGCTCGGGTCGCCGGACGCACCCATTCCCGGCCCGTCCTTCCAAGGCGGGGAGCAGGAGAGACAGAATGAAGATCGGTTTCATCGGGCTGGGCAACATGGGCGGCGGGATGGCGCTCAACCTGGCGCGCGCGCAGCACCAGGTGATCGCGTTCGACCTTGCCGAAGCGGCGCTCGCCAAGGCGTGCGAGGGCGGCTGCAATCGCGCCGCCAGTGCCGACGAAGCGGGCACCGGCGTCGATGCGATCGTCACCATGCTGCCCGCGGGCAGGCATGTCGCGAGCGTCTATGACGGGCTGTTCGAGGTGATCGCGCCCGGCACGCTGCTGATCGACTGTTCGACGATCGACGTCGCCACCGCGCGCGCCGTCGCGGCCAGGGCGGCGGAGAAAGGCTTCGAGATGGTCGACGCGCCGGTCTCGGGCGGGATCGCGGCGGCGAACGGCGGCACGCTGACCTTCATGGTCGGCGGCACCGAGGCGGCGTTCGCGCGCGCCGAGCCGATCCTCGCCCGGATGGGCAAGGCGGTGATCCATGCCGGCGAGAGCGGCGC
>CAZZZX010000499.1:0-2866 GCA_964658585.1 uncultured Novosphingobium sp. | reverse complement strand
CCTGGACCATGCTCGCCTACCCCTGCCTGCTGCTCGGCCGGCGGCTGGCCCGAGCCCTGACCGGACGGGAAGCCCGAACCCGGCGGCCGACCCTGCCCCGGCCGGGAAGGGACGCGAACGGGCTGGTGGTCGCGCTGATCGCGCTCGGGCTGGTCGTCGGCGGCGTCTACTGGCTCAAGCAGCGCGCCACCGGCGGAACCCAGGTCGCGTCGGCAGGCGACAGCGGCGTCATCGCCGCGCCCGCCACGCCCTATAAGGTCAAGCCCGCCGAGCCGGGCGGCATGAAGGTCGCGGGACAGGGCGATTCGAGCTACGCCGCCAGCGAGGGGGCCGAGGTCAACGGCCAGATCGATACGCACGCCATGCCGGAGACGCCGATCGCGCGCGCACCCGCCGCCAAGACCGCGGCTGCGGCGCCCGCGCCGGCCGCGACGCCGCCGGCCGCCGCCAAGGCGCCTGCGCCCGCACCTGCACCCGCTCCGAAGGCGGTTGCCGCCGCTGCTCCGGCCGCTCCCGCGGCGGGCGGGACGCAGGTTCAGCTCGGTGCGTTCGGCAGCGAGGCCAAGGCGAACGCGGCGTGGAAGTCGCTGTCGAGCCGCTTCGCGACGCTGTCCGGGCTCAGCCAGTCGGTGGTAGCCGCCGAGGTCAACGGCAAGACCGTCTATCGCCTGCGCGCCGCCGCGGGTGCCAAGGCCTCCGACATCTGCGCCAAGCTCAAGGTGGCGGGCGAAGCCTGCGCCGTCATCGGATAAGCGGCCTCGGGGGATTGCCGGGGATCGTGGCCGCGCCTAGTTCGCGGCGATGATCCCCGCCTTTCTCGGCCTGTCCGGCACCGCGCTCACCGATGCCGAGCGTGCCTTCTTCCGTGCGGTCGAACCCGCCGGCTTCATCCTGTTCAAGCGCAATTGCGCGGATCGCGCGCAGATCCGCGCTCTGACCGACGATCTGCGAACGCTCGCCGGGCGGGACGACCTGCCCGTGCTGATCGACCAGGAGGGCGGTCGCGTCCAGCGCATGGCGCCGCCCGAATGGCCCGCGCTGCCCGCAGCGGCGCGTTTCGCCGCGCTCTACGAAAAGGCGCCGGTCTCGGCGATGGAGGCGGCGCGGCTCAACGCGTGCGCGATCGCGGCGATGCTGCGCGAGGTCGGCATCAATGTCGACTGCCTGCCGCTGCTCGACGTGCGCCGGCCCGAGGGCGACGCGATCATCGGCGACCGGGCGCTGGGCGACGACCCGATGCAGGTCGCCTCGCTCGGCCGGCTGGTGCTCGACGGACTGCACGGCGGCGGTGTGGTCGGCGTGCTCAAGCACATGCCCGGGCACGGCCGCGCGACGCTCGATACGCACAAGGCGCTGCCCGTGGTCGATGCCGATGCCGCGGCGCTGGAGGACGACATCCGCCCGTTCGCGGCGCTCGCGACGCGCGCGCGGATGGCGATGACCGCGCACATCGTCTTCACCGCCTGGGATGCCGAGCGCCCCGCGACGCTGTCGCCGGTGGTCATCGGCGAGGTGATCCGCGGCCGGATCGGTTTCGACGGGCTGCTGATGACCGACGATCTCGGCATGGACGCGCTTGCCGGCGATTTCGGCGCGCGTGCCGCGGCGGCGATCGCGGCGGGCGTGGATATCGCGCTGCATTGTTCGGGGGATATCGCCGAGATGGAGGCGATCGCGGGTGCGCTGGCGCCGATCGGGCCTGCCGCCCGCGCGCGACTGGATCGCGCGATGGCGGACCTGCCGGTCGCCGAGGATGGCGATTTCGACAGCCTCGCCGCGCGACGCGACGCGCTGCTCGCGCTCGTCTGAGGAGGATCGGATGTACGATTTCCGTGCCCGTCCCGACGCCGACAAGACCGCGGCGTGGGACGATACGCTGTCCGCCGCGCGTGGACTGGTGGCGGGCGAGCGCGACGGCATCGCCAACATGGCAAACGTCGCGGCGCTGTTGTGGGAGATGCTGCCCGCGCTCAACTGGGCGGGTTTCTACCGCGTGATCGACGGCGAACTCGTGCTCGGGCCGTTCCAGGGCAGGCCGGCCTGTATCCGCATCGCGCTCGGCAGCGGGGTGTGCGGCACCGCAGCGGCGAGCGGTGAGACGCAGCTGGTCGCCGACGTCCATGCCTTTCCCGGCCATATCGCGTGCGACGCGGCGTCGGCGTCGGAACTCGTCGTGCCGATCCGCGTCGCCGGCCGCGTGGTCGCGGTGCTCGATCTCGACAGTCCGGTGCCCGCTCGGTTCGACGCCGAGGACGCCGCCGCGGCCGAGCGGCTGTGCCTGTTGCTTGCCCCGAGCCTCGGCTGATCGCGATCGCGTGGCGGCCCGCTTTGGGACGCCGCGTGGCCTGCGACGCTTTCCTACGGCCCGATCGGGATGCTAGCGCGAGCGGGATGAACGACAAGGGGATCGCGATGCGCAAGGCTGTTCTGGCGGGTGTGGCCGTCATGTCGCTGGCGGGTGCCGCGATCGCGGCGCCGAGCGGCGCACCGCAGGACGAGGCGATGTCGGCCGGCGCCTGGGGGCCCGGGGGCTGGCAGTCGGGCGCATCCGCGCCCGCGCCGATGGATCCCTCCGCGATGACGCCGCCGCCGCCGATGATGGCGCCGCCGATGGGCCAGCCGATGGGCGGCCCCGCGATGATGCACGGCGACTACCGGCCCGTGCATCCCGGCCAGAAGCTCAAGGGCCAGTGGCGCGATCCGTCGCTGATGGTCAGCGACTGGCAGGCGTGGGGCCTCGGCGCGCCGGGCCCGGGGATGCACTGGATCCGCTATTACGACGATGCCGTGCTGGTCGATGCCGACGATCGCGTCGTCACCGCGCGCGGCGGCATCCCGTGGGATGCGCCTCGCGAGGGCGGTCATG
>CAZZZX010000498.1:0-2866 GCA_964658585.1 uncultured Novosphingobium sp. | reverse complement strand
CCAGGAACATCGTTACCGGCGTCTTCGATTTCCTCAGAGCATTGAGGAACATGTCCTGAAGATTATTGGGCTTTTCTGCCATAACCGTGTCTCCGGCTCTTGTTTGGCGGGACATGGCCCGCACCACGCCAGTGACTGGCGTTGGCTTCCCCGCCCCGTGCGGGAGCGTCAGAGATAGGGGCGTCGGCGCGCACCGGCAATGCCGCAGAGGCGAAGACTAATCCTCGCCGTCCTTGACGTCGGCCAAGCCCAGCGACTTGAGCTTGCGGTGGAGCGCGGAGCGTTCCATCCCGATGAAGCTCGCGGTGCGCGAGATGTTGCCCGAGAAGCGGCGGATCTGGACGCGCAGATATTCGCGTTCGAAGGTCTCGCGCGCTTCGCGCAGCGGCGTTCCCATGATCGATTTGGCGGCGTTGCCGGGCGCCAGCCGCTCTTGGTCCGACATCACCTCGGGGGGCAGCATGTCGGCGTCGATCTGGCGGAGGCGATCGCCCGGCGCCATGATGATCGTCCGTTCGACGACGTTGCGCAGCTGGCGGACGTTGCCCGGCCAGTCATAGGTCTGCAGCGCGCCGATCGCCTCCGCGGACAGTTCGGGCGTGGCGACGCGCCGCTCGGCGGCATAGCGTGCGACGAAGTGGCGGACGAGCGGCGGGATGTCGTCGCGTCGATCGGACAGGGGCGGAAGATTGACCGGTACGACGTTGAGTCGATAGTATAGATCCTCGCGGAACCGCCCCGCGGCGATCTCGTCGGGCAGGGTTCGCGCGGTCGCCGAGACGACGCGGACGTCGACGCGGACCAGATGCGCGCCGCCGATGCGGGTGAAGCTCTGGTCGGTCAGCACGCGCAGTATGCGCGCCTGCGTCGTCATCGGCATATCGGCGATCTCGTCGAGGAACAGGGTGCCGCCATGCGCCTGCTCGAGCAGACCGGTGCGGACCAGCTCACCCCCCTCCTCGACCCCGAACAGCTCCTCCTCGACCCGCTCGGGCGTCATCATCGCCGCCGAGACGACGACGAACGGCGCACGGGCGCGGTTGGACCAGGTGTGGAGCAGCCGCGCCGCGACCTCCTTGCCGACCCCCGCCGGCCCGCTGATGAGCACGCGGCTCCCCGTCCCGGCGACGCGCTTCAGCGTGGCGCGCACCTGGTTGAGCGCCCCCGACTGGCCGGTCAGCTCCTCCTCCTGCCCGACCTGTGCGCGCAGTACCGCATTCTCGCGCTTCAGCCGATCGGTCTCGGTGGCGCGTGCGACGAGCAGCAGCAGCCGCTCGGCCTCGAACGGCTTCTCGATGAAGTCGACCGCGCCGCGGCGGATCGCCGCCACCGCGGTATCGAGATTGCCGTGGCCCGAGATCACCAGAACCGGCAACGACGGATCGCGACGCTTGATCTCGTCGAGCAGTTCGAGCCCGTCGAGCTTGGAGCCGGTCAGCCACACGTCGAGCAGCACCAGACTCGGCCGGCGTTCGCGGATCGCGGCGAGCGCGGCATCGCTGTCGGCGGCGCCGCGCGCGGAATAGCCCTCGTCCTCGAGCACGCCGGCCACGAGTTCGCGGATATCGTGTTCGTCGTCGACGATCAGAACGTCCAAAGCCATGTCAGCCGACTCTCATTCTGGTCGTTGCGGGGGGAATGTCCTCGATCGGCTCTTCGTCGTCCTGGTCCGCGGCGGAGACCGCGAGCGGGGCGAGGATCGCGGGATCGAGCAGGATGCGCACGACGCTGCCGCCCCCTGCCCGGTCAGCGAAGCCGATCGAGCCGAAATGCTCCTCGACGATCTTGCGGACGATGGCGAGACCGAGGCCGGTACCGCCGGCGCGCGTCGTCATATAGGGTTCGGTCAGCCGCTCGCGATCGTCGGGTAGCCCGACGCCGCTGTCGGCGACGCTGATCGAGATGCGGCCGTCAATCTGTGCGATGGTCATCTCGACCGTCTCGTCCGCGCTGCGTTCCGCCTTGCCGGCAATCGCTTCGACTGCGTTCTTGACGATGTTGGTAAGCGCCTGGCCGAGCAGCCGCCGATCGCAGACCAGGATCGGCGAAGGCTCGGGCATATGATGCCGGAAGGCGATGCCGGGATGCGCGACCTCGTGGAGAAACAGCGCCTGCAGCGCGATGTCCGCGATCGGCTCGGGCCGGAACACGGGTTTGGGCATTCGCGCGAACGACGAGAATTCGTCGACCATCCGGCGCAGGTCGCCGACCTGGCGGACGATCGTCTGGGTCAGCCGCTCGAACACCGCGGGGTCGCTCGTCACCTCCTTGCCGTAGCGGCGCTGCAATCGTTCGGCGGCGAGCTGGATCGGGGTGAGCGGGTTCTTGATCTCGTGCGCGATGCGGCGCGCGACATCCGACCAGGCGGCGCGGCGCTGGTCGAGCAGCTGCTGGGTGATGTCGTCGAAGGTCAGGACATGGCCATCGCCCGAATTCACCACCTTGGCGGCGAGCACGCGCAGTTCGCCGCCGCTGGTGAACTGGACGACCGCGTCGCGCGCCTCGCCGCCGACCAGCGCATCGAGCTCCGGCGCGATCTGCGCGAGCGGCGTTCCGGTCACCGCCTCGCCGCGCGTCGCGAGCAGCGCCTCCGCCGACTGGTTGATGAGCCGGATACGGCGTTCGCGATCGACCGAGATGATCCCCGCCGAGACGCCGCGCAGCACCGCCTCGGTCAGCGCGCGACGCGCATCGAGCAGGCCGTTGGCGGAGAGCAGCGCGCCGGTCTGCTCCTCAAGCCGCCGGGTCATGCGGTTGAACGCGGTCGCCAGCACGCCGATCTCGTCGCGGCGCTTGGCGGCGGGCACGCGCACCGAGAGATCGCCCAGCGTGACCCGGCGCGCGGCCTCGACCAGCCCAAGAGTCA
>CAZZZX010000497.1:0-2871 GCA_964658585.1 uncultured Novosphingobium sp. | reverse complement strand
GTTTGCCGACAGCCTCGAAGAGCTCAACCGCTCCACTGAATTTGTCCGCTCCGCCGCTCCCCAGTGCCGCGGTGCGCGTTTTGTCGTTGGCTTCCACGAGCAAAAACAACTCTACGTAGGCTCTCTCGTCGGCATGGGCATCGATGCCGCCCGGCGCGGCGTGCATCCCGCGCGCGCGTTCGTAGAGCGCCAGTGCGGTACCGTTCTCGCCCGACAGCCCCGCGCAGATCGCGCGCGCCAGCGACCAGACCGGGGTGCCGACGCTGGTCTCGGCCTGATCGGCGACCGGACACAGCGCGCCCGGATCGGCCGAGGCCAGCGCCGCCTGCATCACCGCCTCGTCGTAGCGCGGGGTCGCATGATCGGTGTCGAGCCGCTGGACGAGCAGCCGCGCCGCATCCGCCTCGCCCATCCGGACGAGCAGCAGCGCGCGCTCGGCGGTCCAGTCGGCAGGATCGACATGCGCGGGCGTGGCGATGTCGGTGGTCAGCACGCGACGCAGCAGCATCGACAGCCAGCGCGAGGCGATCGGCGCGTCGAGCCGCGCCATCAGCGTCGCCAGGAAGCGGCCGTCGGCGGCGCCGAAGCCGTCCGCCGCGATGCCGGTCACGTCGCTCGTCAGGAAGCCGATATGGTCGGTCGCGCGGCGCGCGACGTCGGGCACGTCCTGCTCGCGCAGCGCCTGGGCCGCGGCCTCGGCGGCGTTCTGAGCGGCGTCGCCGTCGTCCGCCGCCGCCTGGTCGCTCGCCACCACGTCGTCGCTGCCCGGCGGCGCGAGCGGGATGGTCGGCGCCGCGACCGCACCCGGCGACGCGGATGGCGGCGGCGCGGCGGGTTGCGCGGGCGCGGGCGGGGCCGGCTCGCCGAAACCCGGCGGCAGGATCGACTGCGGCGAGGATTGCTGACCGAAGGCGGGGAGCGCGAGCGCGAACGCGGCGACCCCGCCGAGCAGCGCCACCGCGCCCTTAATGCGCGGCGCCATCGCCCGCATCGCCCAGCGTCACCGTCTTCTCGATATGATGCACGGGGACCGACGCCGGCCGCCACGACAGCCAGACTAGCGCGGCGACGAACAGGACGAGGAGGATCACGAGAATGATTGGGGCGCGCGACATGACATTCCCGGCTGGGCTAGGGGATCGGAGCGGAGCTTGGTGCTTTTGCCCATCGCGGGCGCCCGTGTATAGCCCCGCCGATGCAGCCCGCCCCGCCCCCCCGACGTCATGCCGCACCCGCACCGGTCACGGCGCGGACGATCGTGCTGGTCGGGCTGATGGGGGTCGGCAAGTCGACGGTCGGCAAGCGCCTCGCCAACCGGCTGAGGCTGCCCTTCGTCGATGCCGATCGCGCGATCGAGGACGCCGCCGGGCTGAGCGTGTCAGAGATCTTCGCGCGCTATGGCGAACCCGCCTTCCGCGACGGCGAACGCCGCGTCATCGCCCGGCTGATCGACGGCAGCCCCAAGGTGGTGGCGACGGGCGGCGGCGCCTTCATGAACGACGAGACGCGCCGCCTGATCCTCGAACGCGCCACCGCGGTGTGGCTCGACGCGGATCTCGACGTGCTCGCCGAGCGTGTCGGCCGGCGCAACGATCGCCCGCTGCTCGCCGGCCGCGACGCGCGCGTCGTGCTCGGCGATCTCGCCGCGGCGCGCAACCCGGTCTATGCGCTGGCGCATGTCCATATCCGCTCGCAGCCCCAGCCGCACGAGGCCGCGGTCGAGGCGATCGTGAAGGCACTGTCGGCATGACGATCATCCCGGTGGCGCTCGGCGCGCGCAGCTACGATGTCGAGATCGCGCCCGGCGCGCTCGTCACGCCGCGGTTCGGTTCCTATGCCCGCAACGGGCGGCTGATCGTCGTCACCGACGAGAATGTCGTCGCCGCCGGCCACGCGATCACAGGCGACTTCGATGTCGAGCGGATCGTGCTCCGGCCGGGCGAGACGAGCAAGAGCTGGGCGGTGCTCGAGCACCTCAGCGACCGCCTGCTCGATCTCGCCGTCGAGCGATCGGAGCATATCGTCGCGCTCGGCGGCGGGGTGATCGGCGATCTGGTCGGCTTCGCCGCGGCGATCCTCAAGCGCGGCTGCGGCTTCGTCCAGGTGCCGACGACGCTGCTGGCACAGGTCGATTCGTCGGTCGGCGGCAAGACCGCGATCAATACGCGCGCGGGCAAGACTCTCGTCGGCGCCTTCCACCAGCCGGCCTATGTGCTGATCGACCCCGACACGCTCGACACGCTGCCGCCGCGCGAACTGGCGGCAGGCTATGCCGAAGTCCTCAAATACGGGCTGATCGACGATCCCGGCTTCTTCGACTGGTGCGAGGCGCATGGTTCGGCATTGCTCGCGGGCGATCGCGCCGCGCGCGTCCACGCGATCGCGACCAGCGTCGCCGCCAAGGCCAGGATCGTCGCCGAGGACGAGCGCGAGACCACCGGCCGGCGCGCGCTGCTCAACCTCGGCCACACCTTCGGTCATGCGCTGGAGGCCGAGACCGGCTTCGGCGCGCGGCTGCTCCATGGCGAGGCGGTGGCGTGCGGGATGGCGCTGGCGTTCCGCTACTCCGCCGCGCAGGGGCTGTGCGCACCCGATGACGCCGAGCGCGTCGCGGCGCATCTCGCGAGCGCCGGCCTGCCGACCACGCTGGCGGCGGCAGGCGTGGAGGCCGATGGCGGGGCGCTGGTCGCCCATATGGCGCACGACAAGAAGATGACGGGCGGCCGCCTCCCCTTCCTTCTCGCGCGCGGCATCGGCGCGACCTTCGTCGCGACGGATGTCGATCTGGCCGAGGTGGCGGCGTTCCTGGACGCCGAGCGGGGGCGTCCGGGCGGGTAGAAGATCGAGTCCCGCGCTCAATGCCTCCGGCTC
>CAZZZX010000496.1:0-2875 GCA_964658585.1 uncultured Novosphingobium sp. | reverse complement strand
GCGATCCGCGGCGGCCGCGACAACGATCCCGAGTTCGGCTCGCGGATGCGCGGCCAGGGACCATGGGCCGATCTGATCGCGCGACGCGTGGCGTTGGCGGTCAGGCGCCACGGCATCCCGAACGCGCGTTTCCGGCCGCGCACCGACCTGTTCGCGCCGCCGGTGCTGCCCGGCACGCAGATGTCGCTGTTCTAGACGGGCGAACCGGCCGCCCGTGCGATCGACGCGAAGGTGTCGCCCCGCGCCCAGACCGAGCCGGTCTGGAGGACGGCGAACGCAGCGAGCATCGCGGGAAACGGCCAGTCCAGCCGGCCGCGGCGGCTATCCAGCGCGAGCGCCGCCACCACCCAGAGCGTCAGGCGGTCTGGAACGCGTCCGGTACCGGCGCCGGCCGTCGTCGTGTCGCGACCCGTTCCGCCAGGCGGCACGCGACGATCAGCGCGCCCAACAGCAGCACCGGCGCGATGTCGAAACGCGCGCGATTATTCTCCCAGACATCGAACGAGCTCGAGATCACGATCACCCAGGTGCCGAACAGCGCGATCGTCGCGGTGGTCGCATCGGTGAGCGCGGGCAGCCGGCGCGCGCGCAGATCGCCGAGCAGCCGCCCGCTGAGCAGCGCGACGCCGGCGAGGAAGGCGAGCGTCACCAGCAGCTGCGCATAGGCGATCTGGAGCAGCGGCGCCTGCGGTCGTGCCGGATCCAGCGTGCCGCCGAACCAGGCGGCGGGCTGCAGCCCGATCACCGCATTGCCCGCGCGCTCCCACGGCGCGATCACCGCGAGGTTGCGCTCCAGCCCCTTGAACTCGCTCGGCGGCCGGTGGAAATGATAGAGCGAGGTGCCGAGCAGCTTGACGTAGCCGACCGGGTTCGCCGCCAGCCCGACCAAAGCGTCATGCGTCCGCGCCTTGCCGATCCTGGTGTAGAGGATATGGTTCCAATTGTCCTCGCCGGTCGACTTGCGCAGATTGTCGAGGCTGGGTTCGCCGGTCGGCGCGATCGGCGGCATCATCCTCAGATACACCGGCGGCGGCGCGAAGCCGTCGACCACGGCGTAACGCGACAGCCGGCCCTCGCGGATCAGTTCGATGCGGGTCGCCATCGGCAGCCGATCGACGGTGGTGTGATCGAGCTGGAGCGGCGCCCAGCTGCTCAGGCTCGCCGATCCGAACACGATCAGGTTCTTGGCCAGCACCGCCGCGATCGCCGCCGCGGGCAGCGCCGCCGCCGCGACGATGCGCAGCCGCTGGCCACGTGACGGGACGAGGTAGATCAGGGCGACGGCGAGGAACAGCACCGGATGGATCATCGAACGCAGCAGCGTCGTCGTCGCGAGCATCGCGAAGCCGAACACCAGCCAGCCGAACGAACGGCGCGTGATGCCCGCGTGCAGACCCCAGATCGTCATGCACAGCAGCCACGGCACCATGCCGTCATAATAGAGTTTCTGCGAGAACAGCAGCACCGCGGGCGACACGCACAGCCACGCCGAGACGATCAGCGCCAGCCGCGGCCGGCCGCCGAGATCGCGTAGGAGGGCATGGAAGGCGAGGATGCCGCCCAGCGTCACCACGCCGAAGACCAGCCCCAGCACCCAGAGGAACCCGCCCGGTCCGCAGCGCAGCGCGGTGCCGACCAGCAGGTTGAACAGCGGCGGCTGGGTGTGAAGATACCAGAGCGTGCGGAACAGATGATCGCGCAGCAGCGCGACATCGGCGATCTGCATCCAGCTCGTCAGATTGTCGGCGTCGAAACGCATTCCGAGCGCGAGCATGACGAGACGGACGACCGCGTAGAACGCGACCAGCGTGAGGGCGGGATGGCGCAGCGGCCAGCGTCGCGTCCATCCGTCGGTCATCGTGCGCTCCCTGCCGCCCGGACCGGACCTAGCGGCGGCGGGTAAACATTATCCCAATCGCGGCGCGACGACACCCGCGCGCACCAGCTCGGGCCCGAGCCGGCCGCTCACCCACAGGCCGTACATCCGGAAATCGGAGACCAGCGACCAGAGCGGGTGGCGAAACGTCGCCGGCCGGTTCCGTTCGACCGCGAAATGCGCGATCCAGGCGAAGGCATAGCCCGCCACCGGCATCATCCAGAACAGCCAGCCACGGCCGGTGGCGACGCCCGCGATCAGGCAGACGAGGACGAGACTGGTGCCGACATAATGCAGCGCGCGGGTCAGCGGGCGGGCATGTTCGCGCAGGTAGAAGAGCCAGAACTCGGCATAGCCGGTCATCGCGATGCGACCAGCCGGAGATCGCTACGCCCGCCTGCGAACGGCACTTCGACCGGCCCGAGCCTGACGTCGGAGAGGCCGGGCAGGCGTTCGAGCCGGTGGACCAGCTCGGCGTCGAACGCGAAATCGCGGCCGGCGAGGATGTCGAGCGTGTCGCCGGCGGGGCCGTCGGTGAGGATGTGGAGCTCGCCCTTGCCGCCGCGGCGCGCGGCGAGCGCCTCGGCGAGCCGCGCCACCCCATCGGGCTCGGCGATCCGCACCGACAGGCTGAGCCGCGTCGCCAGCGTCATCCCCTCGAACGGGCGGACGCCGCGCACCGTGACGCGCGGCGTCTCGTCGCCGTCGCGCCGGTCGAGCTCGACCATCAGCAGCGCGCAGCCGCCGTCCTTCGCCAGCTCCTCCAGCCGCGGCGCGATGTCGTCGTCGAAGCAGCTCGCCATGAACTGGCCCGACAGATCCGAGCAGAAGGCGGTAAGATAGCGCCGCCCGCTCTTCGCGGTGCGCCATGCCGCGCTCTCGACCAGCGCCGCCATCGGCACCGTCGGCGCCGGCTGGCGACGGCCACGCTCGTCGACCACCGCCGGCGGCGTCTGCAGCTCGCAGCATTGCGCATAGCTGCGGCAGCCATGCGCCTGG
>CAZZZX010000495.1:0-2887 GCA_964658585.1 uncultured Novosphingobium sp. | reverse complement strand
CGACGGTGACGAGCGCTTGCCCGCTGGCGATGCCGCGCCACGCGCGCCGCCGCTCGGTCGAGCGCAGGCCCGAATGCCAGGCGACCGGGAGATGCCCGAAGCGTGCCTCGAAGCGCCTGAGGAATGGCTCGGTCAATGCGATCTCGGGGAGCAACACGAGCACCTGCCTGTCCGCCCGCAACGCCGCGGCGACGCCCTCGAAATAGACCTCGGTCTTGCCCGATCCGGTGACGCCGTCGAGCAGATAGGGCTGGTAGGCGCCGCCCTCGACCGCCGCGACGATCTCGGCTGCCGCCGCCTGCTGCGCAGAGTTGAGCGCGGGCGGCGCAAAGTCGGGATCGGGGGGCACGAACGGTGCGTCGATCGCCACCTCGATCGCCTCGATCGCGCCCGCCTTGACCAGCCCGCGGATCACCGCGTCCGATACGTCCGCGATCGTCGCGAGTTCGCGCACGATCCCCTGGCGCGCGCCGATCCGCTCGAGCGCCTGCGCGCGCTGCGGGGTGAGGCGATCGGGCACCAGACCGGTCGCACGATACTCGATGGCGATGCGGCCGCCGTCGAGCGCGCTCGCCGAAGCCAGCGCCATGCGCAGCACCGCGGCGGGGGGGGCGAGGTAATAGTCTGCAGTCCATTCGATCAGCCGGCGCAGCGGCGCGGCGAGCGGGGGCAGATCGTAGACCGCGGCGAGGTTGCGCAGCCGGTTGTCGCCGACCTCGGCGTCGGACGGCATCCGCTCGGCCTCCCACACCACGCCGGCGAGTTGACGCGGGCCGAGCGGTGCTAGAACGATCGACCCCGGCTCGACCTGCATCTCGCGCGGCACGCGATAGTCGAGCGGGCCGAGCGCGGCATTGAGGAGCAGGACGCGCGCGCGGCTCATCGCTCGACGCTGGGGGCAGAGACGGGGAGACGAGGCATGGAGTTCGAGACGGCGCGGCTCATCGTCAGACGGATCGGCATGGCGGACGCCGGCTTCATGCTGGCGCTGCTCAACGATCCCGGGTTCCTCGCCAACATAGGCGATCGCGGCGTCCGCACAATCGAGCAGGCGGAGGGCTATATCCGCGACCGTGTGCTCGCGGTCTATCCGCAGGGCGTCGGGATGCTGCATGTCGCGCGACGCGGGGACGGCGTCGCGGTCGGCACCGTCGGCTTCGTGCGGCGCGACGGGCTCGATCGTCCCGATCTCGGCTTCGCCTATCTTCGCGAACATTGCGCGAAGGGCTATGGCACCGAGGCGGCGCGCGGGCTGATCGACCATGCACCCGACATGCGCCCGCTGCTGGCGATCACGCGGCCCGACAATGCCGCATCGGGCGCCGTCCTGCGCAAGCTCGGCTTCGTCGAGGCCGGGATGGTCACGATCCCCGGCCATGACGATCCGAGCCGGATGTTCAGGCTGGCATGAGGTGATCGCGCTATTCGCGCTGCTGCTCGCGACCGGTCCGACGATCGCGGACGCGGTGCGCGCGGCGACCGATCCCTGCCATTCCGGACCGAATGACGAGATCGTCGTGTGCAGGCGTACGCCGACCGCGCCCGATCGCTATCGCCTGCCGCAGATCGATCGCGGCTGGGATCCGGGCGGCGCAACGCGCAGCGTCTCGGGCGAGCGGCACGATCTGATCGACGGCGGCTATGGCGCGGGCGACCTCACATCGGGCTCGTGCAGCGCGGTCGGGGCAAGCGGCGCGACCGGCTGCCTGATCCGGACATGGCGGCGGAACGACCAGCAGAAAGGATGGTAACGCGTTAGTCGCATAGCGTGCTATATAGCTTGCTATCTACTACCGGGGTGTCCGTCATGTCCGATATTCTCGCCGACCTCGGTCCGCTCTTCCTCGGCAACCGGCTCAAGCGCGTCGCCGAACGGCTGCAGGGCGATGCGCTCAAGATCATCCGGGCGGCGGGTCTGCCGGTACAGCCCGCGCAGATGCCGCTGCTCGCCGCGCTCGACCGCTATGGGCCGCTGACCGTCGGCGAGGCGGGCGAGGCGCTGGGCGCCGCGCAGCCGACGGTGACGCGCAGCCTGTCGGGACTGATCGATCTCGGGCTGGTCGAAACGGGCCGCGCCGCGAACGGCGACCAGCGCCAGAAGACGATCGCGCTCACGGCGGACGGACGCGCCGCGCTCGACCGCGCCAAACCGCTGATCTGGGGTCCGGTCGCCCAGGCGGTCGAGGCGCTGTGCGCGGGGCTGTCCGGGCCGCTGCTCCATCAGATCGCGCAACTCGAGGCGGCGCTCGCCGAGACCTCGCTCGAGGCGCGGGTCCGCTCGGCGTCGGACGCCGGCCTCTCCATCCGCGACTATGACGACAGCCTCGCCGGCGATTTCCACGACATCAACGCGCAGTGGATCTCGTCGATGTTCACGATGGAGGAGAATGACCGCCGCATCCTCGCGGACCCGCGCGGCACGATCGTCGATCGCGGCGGCGTGGTCTGCTTCGTCGAGGCGGCCGGGCTCGGCGTCGTCGGCACCTGCGCGCTGATCCGCATCGACGACGGCGTCTTCGAGCTGACCAAGATGGGTGTGCTGGAAAGCGCGCGGGGCCGCAAGGCGGGCGAATTTCTCCTCCGCCACGTCATCGCCCGTGCCGAGGCGATGGGGATCGACACGCTCTACCTTCTCACCAACCGCAGATGCGCGTCGGCGATCCACCTCTACGAGAAAACGGGCTTCGTCCACGATGCGGACATCATGCGCGACCGCGGCGCGCGCTACGCGCGCTGCGACGTCGCGATGCGCTATCCGTTGAAATCGCCGGCAATAACGGCGGCCATTTCCTTTTAACCATCTTCGCCTAAGCTGCCGTGCATGGGGCAGCTCATCAACTTCGAGGATCGTGCGGTGGCGACGCTGCGCGCGCGCGTCGCTGAGGTC
>CAZZZX010000494.1:0-2910 GCA_964658585.1 uncultured Novosphingobium sp. | reverse complement strand
GGCGCACTATCGCAACGGGCTCGACGAGGGCGCGCTCCACGGCATGATGCGCGCCTATGGCTTTCTCGATGCCGAGATCGGCAAGGAGAACGCCTTCGTCCAGAAGGCGCGCTCGACGTTCATGACGCCGCACGTGCTCGGCACGCCCGAGACCGTGATCGAGCGGCTGAGCGAGATCTTCGAGAAGACCTCGCTCGACGGGCTGATGCTGATCTTCCCCGATTATCTGACCGGTATGCCGATCTTCGGCGAGCGGGTGCTGCCGGTGCTGCGCCAGCGCTTTCCATCCCGCATCCCGGAGCCTGCGCATGTCTGAACTCGCCGAACCGCTCCCGCACGTCGCCGATGTCTCCGAAATGATCGCGCCCGCCCGCACCGCGCTGGTCGTCGTCGACATCCAGGTCGATTTCGCCGCGCCGCACGGCCTGCTCGGCCGCGCCGGGCTCGACATGGCCGAGGCCGAGCTCGCGATCGATCGCATCGAGGCGCTGATCGCCGCCGCGCGCAAGGCGGGCGCGACCGTCGCCTTCATGCGCGTGATGACGCGACCCGAGACCGATTCCGATGCGCTCAAGACCTGGATGGTCCGGCGCGGCACGCCCGGACAGGAAGGCATCTGCCGGGTCGGCAGCGGCGGCGAGGACTATTACCGCGTCGCACCCGAACCCGGCGACATCGAGATCGAGAAGCTTCAGTACGACAGCTTCCACGACACCGATCTCGACGCGCAGCTCCGCGCGCGCGGCATCGATACGCTGGTGATCGCGGGCATCAGCACCGATTGCTGCGTCGATTCGACGGCGCGCGCCGCGTTCCACCGCAACTATCACGTCTTCGTCGTGTCGGACGGGTGCGCCGCGTTCGGCGGCACGATCCACACGCAGGCGCTCAACATCCTCCAGCTCCATTGCGCGCTGTTGGCCGAGACCGCGACGATCGTGCGGGCGTGGGACGCATGAGGCTCAGCTACGCCACCTTCCTCGCTCGCGACGTCGCGGCGCTCACGCAATTCTATGTCCACGGGCTCGGGCTGGCGGAGATCGAGAGCTCGCGCGACGAACGCTATCGCGAGGTCGACGCCGGCGGTTGCATGATCGGCTTCGCCACCGAGGCGGTACGGCCGTTCCTCAACCTGCCCGAGGAACCCGCGGCCGGCACGCGCGGCCTGCTCACGTTCGATGTCGGCCGTGCCATCGACGTCGCGCCGGCGATCGAGCGTGCCGTGGCCGCCGGCGCCGGGCTGGTCCGCGAGGCGATGGAGACGCCTTTCGGCCAGTATCAGGCGGTACTGCGCGATCCCGAGGGCAATATCTTCCGGCTGAGCGCGGCGACGGGCTCATGATCGTCTATACTCCGCCCAAGGCTGCCGATCACATCCCGCTGATCGACCTCGCGCGTAGTTTCGACGATGCTGCCGTCCGCAGGCAGGTGGCGTGGGCGATCCATAAGGCGTGTCGCGAGACCGGCTTCTTCTACGTTACCGGCCATGGCGTCCCGCAGTCGCTGATCGACGCGCAGCTCGCCGAGACGCGGCGCTTCTTTGCGCAGGACGACGCCGCCAAGCAGGCGGTATCGGTCGAACTCTCGCGCTGCCGGCGCGGTTATGAGGGCGAGGGCAGGCAGACACTCGATGCGGGCTCCGCCGCCGATCTCAAGGAGAGCTTCATGCTCGCCCGCGACCTCGCCGAGGATCATCCGCTGGTTCGCGCGGGTGCGCCGATGCAGGGGCCCAACCAATGGCCTGCGGCGTTGCCGGGCTTCCGCGCACAGATGCTCGCCTATCAGGACGAGATGATCCGGCTCGGGCGGCACCTGATGGGATGCCTCGCGCTTTCGGTCGATCTCGACGCCGACTGGTTCGCCGACGGGCTCGCCGAGCCGCAATGCGGCATCCGCCTGTTGAGATACCCGCCCCAGCCGGCCGTCACCGCGTCCAACCGCCTCGGCGCCGGCGCACACAGCGACTGGGGCTCGATAACCATCCTTTTGCAGGACGACTTGGCCGGACTCGAGGTGCGCAACGCCGATGGCGCCTGGATCCTCGCGACGCCGATCGCCGGCAGCTTCGTCATCAATCTCGGCCAGATGATGGAGCGCTTCACTGCCGGTCTCTATCGCGCCAATCTCCACCGCGTGCGCAACAGTTCGACCGAGCGCGCGCGCTACTCGGTCGCCACCTTCTTCGAGCTCGAACCGCGCTACGTCATGGCCCGCGCGCCGACCTGCCCCGCCGACGACGCCTTCGCGCCGGCGCAGCCGCTCACCATCGGCGCGCATCTGGAACAGATGGCGCGCGCCAGCTACGGCGGCTGAAAGTCTTAGGGCGCCGCGGGACAAGACCTGCTGAGGGCACTGGCGGAGCCTGCCGCGATGCCGGACCCCTCGCCCGCCGCCGTCCCCGTAGACCTGCTGATCCGCAATTGCTGGATCGTCACGATGGATGCCGAGCGCCGCATCTTCCGCGACGGCGCGCTGGCGGTGATCGGCGACCGTATCCATGCCGTCGGTCCAAGCGCCGAGGTCGCGGCCGCGGTCAGCCCGCGCGAGACGATCGACGGATCGCGCTTCGTGCTCACCCCGGGCTTCGTCAACGGTCATGTCCACATCACCGGGGAGCCGATCACGCGCGGCTACGTCCCCGACGACACCGGCTGGCGGACCAACGTGTTCGACTGGCTGATCCCCACCTACCAGGCGCAGACCCCGGAGGAGGAGCGGCTCTCCGCGCAGTTCGCGGCGCTGGAGATGCTGCGCACCGGCACGACCTGCTTCGTCGAGGCAGGCACGATCGTCGATCTCGCCGCGGTGCATGACGGGCTCGCCGAGATCGGCATCCGCGGCCGGTTCGGCCAATGGGCGCAGGACCGCGCCTTCGCCCCCGACGAGGACCAGGCGGCGCTGACCCGCACC
>CAZZZX010000493.1:0-2913 GCA_964658585.1 uncultured Novosphingobium sp. | reverse complement strand
AGCTTTTGGCGGCCATGTAAATTGCAAAAGGTGCCATTTGAGTTCAGCCACCGATCTGGCACAAGAGAAAAGCGAGATGGATCTGAGCATGGCCGACGTCGTAGAAGCGATCGCTGCACGCCTCCGAACGGCTTATGAGCGAGGGGCGATCGCGCCGCTGCGCGACGGTCTCGAACCTTCGGATGGCGAGCTGGCGTACGCGGTACAGGCCGTTAATACCGATTTCTGGACTAAATCAGGACGGACCGTAGTCGGTCACAAAATCGGACTTACCGCAGCCGCAGTACAAAAGCAGCTCGGCGTCAGCCAGCCCGATTTTGGCGTTTTATTCGCTGATATGCAATTACAAGACGGGGGTGTCTTGGATTTTACCAAGTGTATTTCACCTCGCGCCGAGGCCGAGGTCGCTCTCGTCCTTGCGAGGGATATAAGCGATGAAGGTGCGACCCCGGAAAGCGTCGCGGCTTCTGTAGAGTACGCCGTTGCGGCGATCGAGGTCGTTGACAGCAGAATTGAAGACTGGAAAATCAGCTTTGCCGATACCGTCGCTGATAATGGTTCATCGGCGTATTTCGTATTAGGGCCCGAAAAGCGGAGCCTAGACGGCCTCGACCTCTTCACTTGCGGTATGGCTCTCACCATCAACGACGAGATTGTCTCTTTGGGCGCGGGCGCGGCGTGCCTGGGACATCCATTGAATGCCGCCGCTTGGCTGGCCCGTACTATCGCCATTTCCGGCGGATCTCTGAAAGCCGGTGACATTTTGCTGACCGGTGCTCTTGGACCGATGATTTCCTTAAAACCAAAGGACAATGTGCTCGCCCAAATCGGTGGATTGGGTAAGTGCGGGTTCCTAGTATCATGAGGGGCGCAATGAAAGTCGCGATCATCGGATCGGGTAATATCGGTACGGATCTCATGATGAAGATCATGCGACACTCAGATGTTCTCCAAGTCGCCGCAATGGTGGGAATTGATCCAGCCTCGGATGGTTTGAAGCGGGCCGAACGATTGGGCGTAGCCGTAACGCATGAGGGAATAGAAGGACTTCGGAACCTTTCAGCCTGGTCCGACATCGAGATTGTGTTCGATGCGACGTCCGCAGGCGCGCATCACAAGCATAATGCCGTCTGTGCAAAGGATGAAAAGGTCATGATAGACCTCACTCCCGCAGCTATCGGCCCCTACGTGGTGCCTGTGGTCAACGGCGACGCACATCTTGATGCCCTTAACGTCAACATGGTCACGTGCGGCGGGCAAGCGACGATCCCTATCGTGGCGGCTGTTTCCTCTGTGGCAAAAGTTCATTACGCGGAGATCGTTGCTTCCATTGCGTCAAAGTCAGCAGGGCCTGGCACGCGAGCGAACATCGACGAGTTCACGGAAACAACGAGCCTGGCGATTTCGCAGGTGGGTGGAGCTGCAATAGGCAAAGCGATTATAGTACTCAATCCCGCAGAGCCGCCCATGATAATGCGTGACACAGTCTTCACACTCTCTTCGGGTGGTACTGAAGATTCTATCGCGGAAGCAATCGAAGATATGGTGGGTAGGGTCAACAAGTACGTGCCCGGTTATCGGCTCAAGCAACGCGTTCAATTTGAATCATTTGGATCGAATAATCCGGTACGCATGCCCGGCGTTGGCGCTTTCGAAGGCGTAAAAACGAGTGTGTTCCTAGAGGTCGAGGGGGCGGCGCACTATCTTCCGGCTTACGCTGGCAATTTGGATATCATGACCTCGGCCGGGCTTCGTACCGCTGAACGTATTGCCGCCCATCGCCAACGAAGGGTTTTGGCATGACACGCTTCGATCCCTCTCAAACCCCGCTCTATATCCAAGACGTGACATTGCGGGATGGGATGCATGCAATTCGTCACCAGTATAGCCTAACGCATGTTCAGACAATCGCGCGCGCGCTTGATGATGCCGGGGTTGATGCAATTGAGGTCGCGCACGGCGACGGACTTGCCGGTTCGAGCTTCAACTATGGCTTCGGAGCCCAGACCGACTGGGAATGGATAGAAGCAGTCGCCGATGTTCTCAAACGTGCAACGCTTACGACGTTGCTGCTCCCCGGGATCGGCACTGTCCACGACCTGAAGCGAGCATTTGAGCTTGGTGTCCGTTCGGTACGTATCGCGACTCATTGCACCGAGGCCGACGTCGCCAGACAGCATATCGAGGCGGCACGCAGCCTTGGCATGGACACGATCGGATTCCTCATGATGAGTCACATGATCGAACCTGACGAGTTGGCGAAACAGGCCAAACTGATGGAAGACTATGGCGCTACCTGTGTTTACGTAACCGACAGCGGCGGCGCTCTAGATATGGACGGATATATCGCAAGGCTTGAGGCGTATGACCGCATCCTGATGCCGGAGACACAACGCGGTATCCACGCCCACCATAATCTATCGCTGGGCGTCGCAAACTCTATTGTAGGGGCTAAGGCTGGAGCAATCCGCATCGATGCATCGCTCGCCGGAATGGGAGCAGGAGCAGGTAATGCGCCGCTTGAAGTGTTCATTGCAGCAGCCAATCGCAAAGGCTGGAAGCATGGTTGCGATCTATTCAAGCTGATGGATGCAGCAGAGGATCTAGTGCGCCCGCTTCAGGACCGCCCTGTTCGCGTTGATCGGGAAACGCTCAGCCTCGGTTATGCTGGTGTCTATTCAAGCTTCCTCCGTCATGCCGAGAAAGCCAGTTTGGAATACGGAGTAGACACGCGTGATATTCTCGTCGAGTTGGGCAATAGGCGCATGGTCGGAGGGCAAGAGGATATGATCGTCGACGTCGCGCTCGACATCGTCGAGCGCAGGCGTGTCTTGGCGGTATGATCGATGGAGGTCAGAAGTAACTGCACGATCGACGCAGCTGATCGTATCCTTTAGATTTCGATCGATTACG
>CAZZZX010000492.1:0-2933 GCA_964658585.1 uncultured Novosphingobium sp. | reverse complement strand
GTCGGCCATCTCGTCGGACTGTCGGTCGGCATGGCGCTGCTGCTCGGGCTCGCCATCGCCTTTTTCGTGGCGGTGCCGGTGCTGAGCGCGCTCGGCGGCGTGCCCGGTACCGCGGAGGCGGCGGCGCTCGGCACCTGGTCGCATCAGGTCCGCTTCATCGGCGCGGGCGTGATCGGCGTCGCGGCGCTGTGGGCGCTGGTCGCGCTGGTGATGCCGATCGCGCGCGGCCTCGCCGACGCCGCCGCCTCGTCGCGTACGCGCCGCGCCGATGGCGGGCTGGCGCTGCCGGTGGAGGAGCGCGACATGCCGGTGCCGTACGTCGCGGCGATCAGTGGCGCGCTGGTCGTGCCGATCGCCTGGTTGCTGTGGCGCTTCGTCGCGACCGGGCCGCTCGCGCCCTGGGCGCTGGGGCTGACCATCGGCGGCACCGCGTTCGTGCTGGTGATGACCGTCGTCACCGCATCGGTGTGCGGCTACATGGCCGGGCTGATCGGATCGTCGAACAGCCCGCTCTCGGGGATCGGCATCCTCGCCATCCTCGCCGCGACGCTGCTGCTTGCGGTGACGGTGGCGCCGCTCGGCGGGATCGGCATCCGCCGGCACCTCGTCGCGTTCGCGCTGTTCGGCACCTCGATCGTGTTCGCCGCCGCGACCGTCGCCAACGATAATCTCCAGGATCTCAAGACCGGACAACTGGTCGGAGCGACGCCGTGGAAGCAGCAGGTCGCGCTCGCGGTCGGCAGCGTCGCGGGCGCGATCGCGATCCCGCCGGTGCTCAACCTGCTCGCCGCCGCCTACGGGTTCGGCGAGGCGACCGCAGCGCACCCGACGCCGCTCCCCGCCCCGCAGGCGTTGCTGCTCAGCGCGCTCGCCAAGGGCGTCCTGGGCGGCGATCTCGACTGGGGGATGATCGGCATCGGCGCCGCGCTCGGGCTGGCGCTGATCGGGCTCGACGGCGTCCTCGGCCGCGCCGGCAAGCTGCGCGTGCCGCCGCTCGCGGTCGGGATCGGGATCTATCTGCCGATGTCGGCGACTCTGCCGGTGGTGCTCGGCGCGGTGATCGGCCATCTGTGGGAGCGTCGACGCCCCGCCTATGCGCAGATCGGCGTGCTGATGGCGTCGGGGCTGATCGTCGGCGAGAGCCTGTTCGGGGTCGTCGTCGCGGGACTGATCGTGCTGACCGAGAGCGCCGGACCGCTGGCGATCATGCCGCCCGCCTTCCACGATGCCGCGACGATGCTCGGCGCGCTCGTCTTCGTCGCCGGCGTCGCGCTCTGCTATGTCCGCGCCGATGCGATCGGTCGCGGCAGCTCGATGCGCACCGCGCCCATTGACGGCGTCGGCGCCCGGCACGAATGAAGCGATACCGCGTTCATCGACACCATCACCAACGGAGACGCTCCATGGCTACCGAGCCCAATACCGCAACCGGCCCCGAACCCGCCCGCGCCAAGCCGGTGTTCTCGACCGAGGACTTCAAGCTGCTGCGCACCGCGGTCGCCGCATATCTCAAGGTCGTTCAGGACGATCCCGAGTCGATCAAGTACAGCAACCTCTACCACCGCCTCGGCCGGCTCGGCTAAGCCACGGTTCCCGATGTCCGCTCGCGCCCGGCGAGCGGACATTGGCCGGCTCGGGCCGTTACGCGCCATGCAGACCCCCGGTATCCCGACCTTCGATCAACTCCGCATCTTCCTCGCGGTGGTCGAGACCGGGAGCTTCGCGGCGGCCGGGCGCACGCTCAACCGCGCGACCTCGGTAATCAGCTACGGCGTCGCGAACCTCGAGGTGCAACTCGGCCTCGTGCTGTTCGAGCGCGAGGGCACCAAGCGCCCGGTGCTGACCGTCGCGGGCGCCGCGCTGCTGGCCGAGGCGCGGACGGTAGCGCACGGCATCGACGGGTTGCGCGCCAAGGCGCGCGGGCTGCTTCAGGGCCTCGAGGCCGAGGTTAGCCTGGTCGTCGACGTGATGCTGCCGACCGCGCGTCTGGCCCGCATTCTCACCGACTTCCGGGTCGAATATCCAACGGTCTCGCTGCGCCTCCATGTCGAGGGCCTCGGCGCGGTCGTGGCTCTGGTGCTCGACGGGCGTGCGACGATCGGCGTCGGCGGACCCCTCGCCAGCGATTTCGCGGGGATCGAGCGGATCGCGATCGGCACGGTCGAGATGATCCCGGTCGCGGCGCCGCACCACCCACTGGCGCGCGGCACGCTCGGCCCCGGGGCGGGGCGCGATCACATTCAGCTCGTGCTCGCCGACCGTTCGACGCTCACCGCGGGTCGCGACTTCTCGGTGCTGAGCGACCACACTTGGCGGATCGGCGATCTCGGCGCCAAGCACGCCCTGCTGCGCGAGGGGCTCGGCTGGGGCAACATGCCGCTGCCGCTGGTCGAGCCCGATCTCGCCGCCGGCACGCTGGTCCGGCTCGCGATGCCCGATCATCACGGAACGCGCTATCCGTTCGCCGGGATCTGGCGGACCGACGCCCCACCCGGCCCCGCCGCCACCTGGCTGCTCCAAAAGCTCGCCGCCTGCTAGAAGCAGCATAGGTCGCGCGGAATGCGGGATCCTCCCAAGTCAGGTGCGACGACATGACGATCGAAGGAGGCTTTCACCAGACACTCGGCCGGTCCCGAATTTCGGTGTTCGACGCGATTACGATCGGATACGGCAATGACAGCGTTTCCGGCACCATGCGTCTCAATCAAGACGAGGATCAGGACTGGTCGAAAGGCTTACGCAGTCGGGGCGGAATGCCGAACGACTATATCTCGGGCTAGACCAATGCGGTTCCGACGACGATTGCCATCGGATAGCGGCGCTCGATCCTACCATCAGGCGGGACTCGGAACAATTGCCCGTCCCCCGCACAATGTTCCTGACAGTCTACACTTGCGATTGTCATAATTTCGTCTAGAGCGCGCTCTTGAGGT
>CAZZZX010000491.1:0-2943 GCA_964658585.1 uncultured Novosphingobium sp. | reverse complement strand
CGGCGACACCCACCGTCATCGCGTTGACCAGGATGTTGCCGTCGTACGCGCTATGGAAATTGACCTCGCCGCCCACGGTGGGGACGCCGACGCAATTGCCGTAGCCGCCGATGCCGTGGACCACGCCCGCGATCAGGTGGCGGGTCCGGGGATGATCGGGCCGGCCGAAGCGCAGCGCATTCAAGTTGGCGATCGGCCGCGCGCCCATCGTGAACACGTCGCGCAGGATGCCGCCGACGCCGGTCGCGGCGCCCTGATAGGGCTCGATGTAGGACGGATGGTTGTGGCTCTCCATCTTGAAGATCGCCGCCTGGCCGTCGCCGATGTCGACCACGCCGGCATTCTCGCCCGGCCCGCAGATCACCTGGGGGCCGGTCGTCGGCAGCTTCTTGAGGTGGATGCGCGACGATTTGTACGAGCAATGCTCGGACCACATCACCGAGAAGATGCCGAGCTCGGTGAGGTTGGGCTCGCGGCCGAGCGCGGCCAGCACGCGCTCATATTCCTGCGGGGTGAAGCCATGGGCCGCGACGATCTCGGGGGTGATGCTCATGCCCCCGCGCACTAGCGTGTGGGACGGAGAAGGAAAGGGGGCGCGGCGGCGCCCGGTGCCGGTGCCCTGGCGACGATCGGGCCGCGCCGGTTCAGCGCGTAGACGACGAGGCTGCGTTCACCCCGCACGATCCGATCGATCGGATGATAGTCCCTGTCCAGCACCGCGTAGAGCGCCGCGCGGGATGCGGGGTTCTCGTTGCGATAGGCGGGCTCCTCCGACGTGACGCGATCCGGGTGACGCGCCATCACGTCGCGGACCAGCCCCACCTCGTCGATCCCGGTCGCGCCCCGCTCGGAGACGCCGGCGAAGTGGTTCGGGAAGATGCGGGTCGCGGGCAGGCACGAATTGCTGCTCTCATAGGCGGCGACCAGGCCGTCATAGACGAAGATGCAGCCGCGATGGCCGGCGAGCGCGACGGTCACCCGATCGAGCAGCGCGCGGTTTCCCCGCATGACGTCGTGGCGATGGAGGATGAGCTGACCCGAGATCGCCACGATCGGGAGCAGAAGCATCAGATACAGGCGGCCGGCGCGGCTGGTCGCCAGCGGCGCCGCCAGGATCGACAGCGGCACGAAGAGCGGCAGCGCATAATGGTTGTACCAGGTTCCGAAGACGATCACCCCGACCAGCGCGACGAGCGCCCAGATCTCGACGAACCTCAGATCCTCGCGCACGTCGTCGCCCGGGATCGGCTCTGCCGCCAGCCTGCGCAGCGGCACCGAAAGCGCGAGCGGTGCGATCAATGCCGCGAGCACGGCGATCCGCGCGCCGATCTCGGGAAGCGGTTCGTGCCCGCGCTCCAGGATCGAGACGAAGTTGGCGAACACCCATTCGTGGATATGGCCGATCCAGAGATAGACGGCGGCGGCGAGAAGCGTCGGCGCGAGACCGCAGATCGTCCACAGCGCCGTATCGAGTGCCAGCGCCCGCCCGGCGCGTCCGCGGTTCCGGCTGAACAGGACGAGCGCGAGCCCGGCAAACACGCCTTCGAACACCGCATTGTACTTGATCTGCATGGCGATGCCGAACAGCAGCATCGCGGCGATGCCGGGGCGCCGGAAATCCCCGGTCAGCGATCGTATCGGGGTGCGCGCGAAGACGATGATCGCGATCGCGAGCGCGACCGGGAGATTGTACCAGACCGGCGCCTGGCAGGCTTCGCCACCGGCGAGATCGAGGAACAGGACGTACAGGACCGCGGCGACCAGGCCGCCTGCGACGGTCGAGATGCGCCGGCCCAGAATGAAGATCACGAGTGCTGTCGCCATCACGACGCCCAGCGCCACGACGTTGTCGATCCACAGATCGGGACCGGCGATCATCCGCAGCGCGGCGAACAGGACGAACAGGCCGATCGGCTTGCGGTCCCAGATGTCGACATAGGGGATTGCCCCCGACAGCATCCGATCGCCGATCAGCCGGTAGAACTCCTCATCGACATGGACGAGGGGATTGCCGAACACGGCTATCCGTGCGGCCACCGAGACGATCGCGATGACCAGCAGCGCGCCGAGCGCCGGCCCGTCCAGCGTCGCGCGCAATCCCCTCGCGCGACCGATGACATCGACGGGCAGACCGTCCCTGCTATGGCTTACCATCGGCGTTATCCGGCTGTGACCGAATGGAACGTCGCCGGCCACGGTAAGCCACACGCGGCGAGGGACGTCTTCCGCGACGTCGATGGAACAGCGTGGCCGGAAGCGACTTTCGCGCGACCCGATCCCGCGAATGAAAAGGCCGGCGAGGTTATCCTCGCCGGCCTTTTCCGGTGTCGTGTCCGTCGGGCGCCTCAGACCGCGGCAGAACGCGCTCTCAGCTGTTGCAGCTCTGGCCCGAATGGCCGGGGACCGAAATGTCGGCGCTGCTCGCGTCGGGGCCGCCCTTGACCGAATAGCCGCCCGCGGCGGTGAGTTCGCCGCCCGGGGTGGTCGACTTGACCACGGTGGCGCTGCCGTCCTTCTTGGTCTTCACCATCGCGGTCATCTTGTCCGACATCCAGTCGACATAGACGACGCTGCTGTCCTTGCAGCGATAGACCTTGCTCGCCTGGATCGACGGCGGCAGCGCCACCGGCTTGGCGTTCGCGAGCGCCGCCTTCTGGTCGGCGGTATCGGGCCCGGTGATGTCGGTGGGCTTGGTATTGCAGGCTGCGAGGCCGAGGAACAGGATGGCGGCGAGCGCCGGGGCGGTGCGCGGGAGCGGGGGGCGTTTCATAGCGACGACGCTGTTCCCAAACCGGGGCCCCTTCCGTCAAGCGCGTTGTGCGCCGCAACGTGCTTTTGCGCGACAGGCCGAGTGCGACCGAACCGTCGCGCGCTTTGCCGCGATCAAGCAAAGCTGCGTTGCCGTGGCGCTGCGTCGCGACTATCTCGCCCGCATGGCCGCCT
>CAZZZX010000490.1:0-2953 GCA_964658585.1 uncultured Novosphingobium sp. | reverse complement strand
TGAACGCGATCGAGGTCATCAGGATCGGCCGCAGCCGCTGGCTGGCGGCGCGTTCGGCGGCTTCCTGGTGCGACAGCCCCTCGTCCTCGCCCTGGCGCGCGAACTCGACGATCAGGATCGCATTCTTGGCGGCGAGCCCGATCAGCACGACCAGCCCGATCTGGGTGAGCACATTATTGTCCATCCCCATGATGCCGACGCCGATGATCGCGGCGAGCAGGCACATCGGCACGATGAGGATCACCGCGAGCGGCAGCACGATGCTCTCATATTGCGCGGCGAGCAGCAGGAAGACGAACAGCACCGCCAGCGCGAAGACGTAGATGCCGGTATTGCCCGCTTGCTGCTGCTGATAGGCGAGGTCGGTCCATTCGAAGGTCATGCCCTTGGGCAGGATCTTGCCCGCCAGCCCCGCCATCGTCTTGAGCGACTGGCCCGACGAATAGCCGGGCGCGGCATCGCCCTGCAGTTCGGCCGACGGATAGAGATTGTAGCGTACGACGCGGTACGGGCCGGTATCGTTGGCCACCGTCAGCACGGATCCGAGCGGCACCATCGCGCCGCTCGACGAGCGCGTGCGCAGCCGCTCGATGTCCGAGGTCTGCTGGCGGAAGCGCGCATCGGCCTGCGCGGTCACCCGCCAGGTCCGCCCGAGATAGTTGAAGTCGTTGATGTAGCTCGAGCCGAGATAGGTGCCGAGCGCGGAGAACACGTTGGGCACCGAGACGCCGATCTGCTCGGCACGCTCGCGATCGACATTGGCGGTCAGCCGCGGCGTCTTGGTGTTGAAGGTGGTGAAGGCGGACTGGATACCCTCCGCCTTGTTGGCCGCGCCCATCATCGCCATCGCCGCCTTTTCGAGTGCGCCGAGCCCGAGACCCGTGCGATCCTCGATCTCCATCTTCCAGCCACCGCCGGTACCGATGCCCTGCACGGGCGGCGGCGCGATGACGAGGATCCTGCCCTCGGTGAGCTGGCCGAAGGTCTTGCGCAGTTCGTTGGCGAAGTCGTCCGCGTTGACGCGCTTGCCGTCCACCTTGTCCTTGTGCGTCACGAAGATCACGCCGGCGTTGGGCGCGGTGGTGAAGGTCGCGCCGTCGAAGCCGGCGAACGCGACGCTGTCCTGCGTGCCGCCCAGCTTCTTGGTCATGGCGATCGCCTTCTCCATGAAGGCGCTGGTACGTTCCAGGCTGGTGCCCGGCGGCATCTGTACCGCGTTGATGAGATAGCCCTGGTCCTGCGCGGGGATGAAGCCGGTCGGCGTCGCGGTGAAACGCCAGCCGGCGAGCAGGATCAGGCAGACATAGACGATGCCGACCACGCCCAGCATCCGCACCAGCTTCGCGGTCAGCGCTCCGTAGCGGCTCGACAGGCGATCGAAGGTGCGGTTGAAGCCGTTGGCGAAACGCGTCGGCCAGCCGCGGACGCCGTCGCGCACCGGCGCGTCCCTGTCCTTGTGCTTGAGCAGGATTGCGGCGAGGCTGGGCGAGAGCGTGAGCGACACGAACGCCGAAAAGGCGGTGGCGGACACGATGGTCAGCGCGAACTGCTTGTAGAACTGGCCCGAGATGCCGGGGATGAACGCGGTCGGGATGAACACCCCGCACAACACCAGCATGATCGCGATCAGCGCGCCCGAGACCTCGTCCATCGTCTTGTGCGCGGCCTCGCGCGGGGTCAGCCCCTCCTCCTCCATCAGCCGCTCGACATTCTCGATGACGACGATCGCGTCGTCGACGACGATGCCGATCGCCAGCACGAGGCCGAACAGCGACAGGCTGTTGAGGCTGAAGCCGAACGCCTTCATCGCCGCGAAGCTGCCGACCAGCGAGATCGGTATCGCGATCAACGGGATGATCGCGGCGCGCCAGCTCTGCAGGAAGAGCAGCACGACGATGGCGACGAGCGCGAGCGCCTCGAACAGCGTGCGCTTCACCTCGCTGATCGATTCCGAGATGTAATCGGTCGGGTGATAGGGGATCGAATAGGCCATCCCCGGCGGGAAGTCCTTCTTCATCGCCTCCAGTGCGGCATGGATCTTGTCCGACGCCTCCAGCGCGTTGGTGCCGGGCAGCTGCGTGATGCCGAGCACCGTCGCGGTCTCGCCGTTGACATAGGCGTTGGTGGTATAGTCCTGCGCGCCGAGTTCGATGCGCGCGACGTCGCGGAGCCGGGTCAGGCCGCCATCGTCGCGCCGCTTGAGCACGATGTCGCCGAACTGCTCGGGCGTGGTCAGCCGGCCCATCGTCTGGATGCCGAGCTGGAAGGCGTTGCCGTGCGTGCCGAACGGCGGCGCACCGATCGATCCCGCCGCGACCTGCGCATTCTGGCCGGTGATCGCGGTGACGACCTCGTCGATCGTCAGGTTGCGCGCCTGGGCGAGATCGGGATCGACCCAGATCCGCATCGAATAGTCGCGCGCGCCGATCTCCCGCACGTCACCGACGCCGATGACCCGCTTGATCCGGTCCTCGACCTGGATGCCGACATAGTTGGAGATATATTGCTGGTCGAGCGCGTGGTTGGGCGAGGTGAACGCCACCGCCATCAGGAAGTTGGGCGACGCCTTGCGCACCGTGATCCCGATCGAGCGCGTCTCTTCGGGCAGCCGCGGCTCGGCCTCGGACACGCGGTTCTGCACCAGCACCTGCGCGTTGTTGACGTCGGTCCCGAGCGCGAAGCTGATCGTGATGGTGAGCGTGCCGTCGCCGATCGACGAGGACGACATGTAGATCATCTGCTCGACGCCGTTGATCTGCTCCTCGAGCGGCGTCGCCACCGTCTCGGCCATCGTCTCGGCGGTGGCGCCCGGGTAATTGGCCTGGACCGTGACGGTCGGCGGCGCGATTTCGGGATACTGGCCGACCGGCAGGGACGGATAGGCGACGATGCCGACGATCACGATGAGGATCGACAGCACCGCCGCGAAGATCGGCCGCTCGATGAAGAAATG
>CAZZZX010000489.1:0-2960 GCA_964658585.1 uncultured Novosphingobium sp. | reverse complement strand
CCGCTGCCGACCAACCTGCGCGGGCTCGACGGTGCGCCGATCTATACCTTCGCACGCGAGCGTCGCGTCGAGCTTGCCTATAACGAGCTGCCACCGTTACTCGTCGATGCGTTCGTGTCGGCCGAGGACAAGAGCTTCTTCACCCACCACGGCGTCAACCCGCTGACCTTCGCAAACGGCGCGTTTGAATATTTCACCAAGTTCGGATCGGGCGAGCGCGCGCGCGGCGGATCGACGATCACCCAGCAGGTCGCCAAGAACCTGCTGACCGGCAACGAATATTCGGTCAAGCGCAAGGTTCGCGAGGCGATCCTCGCGATGCGGATCGAGCGCACCTTGTCCAAGCAGCAGATCATGGAGATCTACCTCAACCAAATCTTCCTCGGCCGGAACGCCTATGGCGTCGAGGCCGCTGCCCAGGCCTATTTCGGCAAGGACGTGCGCGCGCTGACGCTGCCCGAGATGGCCTATCTCGCGATCCTGCCCAAGGCGCCGAGCAACTATACGCCCGAGCACGACATGGACCGTGCGCTGGCCAGGCGCGCCTATGTGCTGCGCGAGATGCGCGCCAACGGCTATATCACGCCGGGTCAGGAGCAGGCCGCCGAAGCGACCCCGATCGTCGCCGCACGCCGCGCCTCGATGCAGCAGGACATGGCGGCGAACTATTTCACCGAGGAGGTCCGCCGCGAGCTTATCGACAAGTTCGGCGAGACCGACGGGGACGGCCCGTACAGCGTCTATGCGGGCGGCCTGTGGGTGCGCACCTCCTACGATCCGGCGACGCAGGACGCGACCCAGCAGGCGCTGCGCGACGGCCTGGTGCGCTACGACAACGGCCATGGCTGGTCGGGGCCGATCGCGCATATCGAGCCCGGCGACGGCTGGCAGGGGCGGCTGATCGCGGCGAACGCCGGTACCGGCTATGCCGACTGGAAGGCCGCCACCGTGCTCTCCAAGGGTGGCGGCGCCGCCGAGCTCGGCTTCGAGACCGGCGAGACCGCGCAGATGCCCGCCTGGGCCGCCAACCTTCCCAAGCGCGGCATCGGCGGCAGCGCCTACAACTTCCTCCAGCCCGGCGACGTGATCGCGGTCAAGAACGTGGCGGGCACATGGACGCTGCGCGCGATCCCGCTGATCTCGGGCGGGATGGTGATCGAGAATCCGCACACCGGCCAGGTGCTGGCGATGCAGGGCGGCTGGGACTTCAAGGGCAACAGCTTCAACCGCGCCACCCAGGCGCTTCGCCAGCCGGGCTCCTCGTTCAAGCCGTTCGTCTATTCGGCTGCGCTCGATGCGGGCATGACACCTGCCTCGATCATCGTCGACGGGCCGTTCTGCGTGTTCCAGTCCGCCAGCCTCGGCACCAAATGCTTCCGCAACTTCTCGGGCGGCTATGCCGGGCCGCACACGATGCGCTGGGGCGTCGAGCAATCGCGCAACCTGATGACGGTGCGCGCGGCGGCGCAGACCGGGATGAAGAAGGTCGTCGCACTCGCCAAGAAGGTCGGCATCGGGGACTATCCGGCGGTGCTGGCGATCGCGCTCGGCGCGGGCGACACCACGGTGCAGCGCATGGTGTCGGGCTATGCGACGCTCGACAATCAGGGCCGCCGCATCCCGCCGACGCTCATCGACTTCGTCCAGGACCGCAAGGGCAAGGTGATCTGGCGCGCCGACGAACGGGGCTGCGACGGCTGCAACGCGCCCGACTGGAACGGGCAGCCGATGCCGCGCCCGACGACGCTGCGCGGCACCCAGGCGATCGATCCGGAGACCGCCTACCAGATGCTCCACATCATGGAGGGCGTCGTCCAGCGCGGCACCGCGACCGTGCTGCGCGATCTCGGCCGGCCGCTGTTCGGCAAGACCGGCACGACCTCGGGACCGACCAACGTCTGGTTCGTCGGCGGCTCGGCCGATCTCGTCGGCGGCGTCTATCTCGGCTTCGACCGACCGCGCCCGCTCGGCGGCTATGCGCAGGGCGGCACGATCGCCGCGCCGATCTTCAAGCAGTTCGCCGAGACCGCGATGAAGGACATGCCGGTGGTGCCGTTCCGCGCGCCCGCGGGCATCCGCATGGTCAGGATCGACCGCGCCTCGGGGCGGCGCGTCTATGGCGGCTGGCCGAGCGACGATCCCAAGTCGGCGATCATCTGGGAGGCGTTCAAGCCCGAGACCGAGCCCCGACGCTCGATCAAGCGCGGTCCGGACAGCGGCGCCGTTGCCGGTCCGAAACCCAAGGCCAAGGCTCAGGCGCGCGACGCCGACTTCCTCAACCGCGAGGGCGGCATCTACTGACGCCGGACGAGACGTTTCCCCGACCCGTCGCTATATGCAGCGACGAAATCGAACTTCCGAGGTGTTTACGATGCGCGCCGAAGCGCAGGCTCATGTCGACAAGATCACCGCCGCGATGGCGCTCGTCCGCCGCTTCCTCGATTGGGACCGGGCACTGCGCCGTCTCGACGAGCTCAACGCGCGTGCCGAGGACCCGGCATTGTGGAACGACGCCAAGGCCGCGCAGGTGCTGATGCGCGAACGCCGCCGGCTCGACGAATCGGTCGCCGCGGTCCGCAAGATCGAGCGCGACCGCGACGAGACCGTCGAGCTGATCGAGATGGCCGAGGCGGAAGGCGACGCCGAGCTCGAGAAGGACGCGCTCGACAGCCTCGCCGCGCTGGCGACGAAGGCCGAGGCCGACAAGGTCGAGGCACTGCTCGCCGGCGAGGCGGACGCCAACAACACCTATATCGAGGTCAATGCCGGCGCCGGCGGCACTGAGAGCCAGGACTGGGCGCAGATGCTCCAGCGCATGTATCAGCGCTGGGCCGAGCGGCGCGGCATGAAGGTCGAGCTGATCGACTATCATTCGGGCGAGCAGGCGGGCATCAAGTCGGCGACGATGATGCTCAAGGGCGAGAACGCCTATGGCTGGGCCAAGACCGAGAGCGGCGTCC